>JAICRD010000052.1 GCA_025937535.1 Chloroflexota bacterium
CGCGGTTCATTCAGCTACCGGCTTCTCGGGTTACGCGGCCAGCGACCGGGTGCCCGAGAGGATCGCCGCGATCGTCTACGTCGACACCGCGCCCGGCATCCCGCCGCTGGATCCCGACTTTTCAGACGACGAAAAGCCGATGGTCTGGGAGGAGATCGAGGCGGAGGAGAATCTCGACGGACTCAGCGAGGAGCAGAAGGAGACCTTCCGGCAGCGCGCGGTCCCGGTTCCCGGCGGCGTCCTTCGCGGGAGCGTCGAGTTCACCAACGATGCCCGACGCGACATCCCGAGCACCATCATCGCCACGGGCTTCACCTCGGACGACTACAAGAAGGGCGCGGCCGAGCACCCTGAATGGACGTGGCTCGCAGGCATCCCCGAGCTGCGGAACCTGACCTGGATCGACATGCCGACCAGCCATTGGCCGATGTGGTCGAAGCCGAGGGAGCTGGCGCGGATCATCGCCGACGTGGCGGAGCGATCATGACCCGGACCAGGGCCGTTCAGCTGCGCGAGTACCGCATCCGCGAAGGCGAGCTCGACCGCTTCGTCGCACTCTGGGAGCAGCAGCTCGCGCCGCTGCGGCGCTCGCTCGGGTTCGAGGTCCTCGGCGCGTGGACGGCGCCCGACGAGCATCGGTTCATCTGGTTGCTCTCACATCCCGAGGGCTGGGACGCCTTCGCCGATGGTGACAAGGCCTACTTCGCCTCGCCGGAGCGGACCGCGATCGACCCGAACCCAGCAAGCCTCATCGAGGAGCAGCGCACCGCCCGCCTCGTCGACGTCGAGACCGGCTGACCTAGGGCTCGTCCTCGTCGGCGAAGACGACCTCGCGCTTCTGCCGGATGGCGGGCAGGATCGCCAGGACGAGCGCCGCCACCGCGATTACCAGCAGGACGGCCGAGACCGGGCGCTCCACGAAGGTCGTCAGGTCGCCGCGCGAAATGATCAGCGCACGCCGCAGGTGATCCTCGAGCAACGGTCCCAGGATGAAGCCGAGAAGCAGCGGTGCCGGCTCGCAGTCGAGCTTGAGCAGGACGTAGCCGAGGACCCCGAAGAAGGCGATCGCGAACACGTCCCAGGCGTTGAGGCCGATCGAATAGGTCCCGATCGCGGCGAAGGCGATGATCGTCGGGTAGAGGATCCGGTACGGGATCGTGAGCATCTTTACCCAGATGCCGATGAGCGGCAGGTTGAGCAACACCAGGAAGAAGTTACCGACCCACATCGACACGATCAGGCCCCAGAACAGAGCGGGCTCGTCCTGGATGATGGTCGGCCCGGTCGGGAGGCCGTGAATGATGATCGCTCCGAGCATGAGGGCCATCACCGGATGCGCGGGGATGCCGAGGGTCAGCAGCGGGATGAACGACGTCTGCGCCGCCGCGTTGTTCGCCGACTCGGGACCGGCTACTCCTTCGATCGCGCCATGGCCGAACTCGTTCGGCCGCTTCGAGAGCCGCTTCTCGATGGAGTACGAGCCGAATGCGGCGAGGACGTGACCGGCGCCGGGCAGGACGCCGAGCGCCGATCCGAGAACCGTTCCGCGCGCGATCGGTCCCACGATCCGTCTGAACTCGTCGCGCGTCGGCCAGAGGCGTGAGACGACGTTCGTGATGACCCGGCGCGTCTTTTCGTCCTCGAGGTTCTTCAGGATCTCGGCCACGCCGAACATCCCGACCGCGACCGGCACGAAGTTGATGCCGCTGTAGAGCTCGCGCACGCCGAACGTGAATCGCGGCGTCGCGGTGTAGGTGTCCTGACCGACAGTCCCGAGCAGCAGCCCGAGGACGATCATGGCGAGGGCCTTGACCGTCGATCCTCGCGCGAGGGCGATCGACGCGATCAGGCCGAGCACCACGAGCGAGAAGAATTCGGCCGACCCGAACGTCAGGGCCACGCGCGCCAACGGCGGCGCGAACAGGACGATGAGCAGGGTCGCCACGGTGCCCGCGGCGAATGAGCCGATGGCCGCCGTGGCGAGGGCCACGCCCGCCCTTCCCTTGCGAGCCATCTCGTGCCCGTCGATGGCGGTGACCGCCGCGGAGGACTCGCCCGGCAGGTTGATGAGGATCGCCGTCGTGGACCCGCCGTACTGCGCGCCGTAGTAGATGCCGGCGAGCATGATCAGCGCGGTGACCGGCTCGAAGTTGAAGGTGATCGGCAGCAGCAGCGCGATCGTGGCGGTGGGACCGATGCCCGGCAGCACCCCGACCGCGGTCCCGAGCGCGACGCCAATGAGACAGAAGAAGAGGTTCTCCAGGCGCAGCGCCGTCTCGATGCCCAGGCCGAGGTTGTCGAACAGCTCCATCGGCCGGCTACACCGGGATCCAGTCGCCGATCAGAGGAAGGCGCAGCTGGAGCGCCACGATGAAGATGAGAATCGAGACGACGGTCAGTCCGGCGGCGATCGCGACCGCCTCGAGCGGCGGCGTGCGCGAGCGACCAAGCGCCGCGAGCAGCGTCGCACCGAAGAGCGCGCCGGCGACGCCGAGGCCGCGGATGGTAAGTCCGAAGAAGAGCAGGGCCGCTGAGATGAGGATGAGCGGCCGCCAGTCGAGGCCGGTCAGCCCTTCGCTGTCGCCGCCAATGAAGCCCTTGATGATGATCGCCACGCCGAGCGCGGCCGTCAGGATGCCGAGCGACAGAGGCACATATCCCGGGCCCATGCGCAACGGTGTGCCGATGTCGTAGGCGAGCGCGCCGAACGCGAACGCGAGTCCGAACGCGATGAAGACGCCCCCGGCCAGGATGTCCCTGAGCGCACGTCGGACCGCGAGCACTCCTATCCCACTCCCTCGACTGGTTTGAGTGGGGTGGGGCGGCGCACCGCGCCGCCCCACCGCCAATGCACGTGGGTCAGCCCGCGGTCACGCCCGAGGCCTCGATGATCGGCGCCCAGAGCTCGATCTGGTCGCTGAGGTGCTGCGTGTGCGCCTCGGGCGTCGCGCGGTCCTGCGGGACCGGGGCGGTGCCGAGATCGGCCAGGCTGTCGATCACGTTCTGATCCTGCAGCGCCACCTTGAGCGCGGCATTGAGCCTCTCGACGATCTCGGCTGGCGTCCCGGCCGGAACGTACAGGCCGTGCCAGACGCTGACCTGGAGGTCCGGGACGCCGGCCTCCTCGGTGGTCGGGACGTCGGGCAGCGCGTCGATGCGCTCCGGCGTCGTCACGGCATACGCCTTGACTGCGCCGGACAGGATGTTCTCGGTCGTGTTCGTCGTCTGGTCGCACATGAAGTCGACCTGGTCGCCGAGCAGATCGTCCAGTGCCGGACCGGTGCCCTCGTACGGGACCTCGGTCACATCCAGACCGGTCGCCTCCTCGAAGAGCAGCCCGCACAGCTGCGACGCGGCCCCGATGCCCGCGTTGGCATACGTCACGGTGTCGAGGTTGTCACCGACGTACGCGACCAGCTCCTCGAACGTGTTCGGCTCGAAGTTCGGGCTTCCGACGATGGTCATCGGCACCTCGGTGACGAGGCCGACGGTCTCGAAGTCCTCGAGCGGGTCGTAGGGCAGGTCCGGGTACAGCGTCGGTGCGGTCGACATGCCGATGTGGTGCATCAGCACCTGGTAGCCGTCCGGCTCCTCGTTCGCGACCTGCTCGGCCGCAACGGTGCCGCCGGCGCCTTCGACGTTCTGGACGACGATCTCGACGCCGAGCTCGGCCGCCATCGGCTCCGCGACGAGGCGCGTCACCGTGTCCGTCGGACCGCCCGCCGAGAACGGCACGATGAACGTGATCTGGTCCTCGGGATAGTTGCCGGCTTCGCCGCCGTCACCGCCTCCGCCACTGGCGCTGGCCCCGCTCCCGCCTCCCTGGCAGGCCGCAAGCAGCAAGCCGATGCTCGCGAGCGAGGCCGCGATGCCGCGGCGTGGTGGTGTGCGTCGTTCTCCGGGTGTGCGCGCGAACGCGTTTCGCATGGTGTCTTCCTACTCCCTCTCGTCGACACTCAATGCTCGGGCAGACCGAAGGGTAGCACCGACCGGTCAGGCGGGCCCGCGTTCCATGCCCTCGAGCGCTTCAGTGAGGGACCCCACCACCCGGACCTCCTCGGGCAACGGTTCGAGCAGCGGCCGGCGCGCAACGAGGGTCGTCGACAGCCCGGCGTTCGAGGCGCCGATGGCGTCATATGCGGCGCCGGCGACGAATTGGACCTGGGTCGCCGCCAAACCGAGCCGTTCGACGGCGAGGGCATATGCCTCGCGCCTCGGCTTGAACCAGCCCGCTTCCTCCGCGCTGAGTGTGAACTTCGGCCGTAGACCGGAGCGCTCCACGGCGACCGCGGCGAGCTCGCTCGAGCAATTCGTGACGAAGGCGTAGGGAATGCCGAGGCCCTCGAGCGCCTGGGCATCCGGCCAGGGTTGCATGGCCGACCACGCCTGACGGAGTTCGAGCCGTGCGTTCGGTGGGAGCGCGAGGGTCGCGGCCGCGCGCGCCACGAGCCCGTCGTAGTCGACGTACCGTCCGGCGTCGATCATTCGCGCCGTGACGGCGTCTCGCCAGGCAAGGCCCCGCTCGCGGCCACCGGCGGCCGCGCTCCAGGTCGCGATCGAGTCCATCGTCGCCATCAGCAGGTCCAGCAGGACGGCTCGTGGCGCCACGCGCGAAATGGTAACGCTGGCTCCGTGTTGCACCTCCTCCGCTTCGTGCATCCGGTGCACCGCACGCCGAACGACGCTGTGCCGTACCGTTAGTCCATCCCTCGCGCTTCCCAGGAGCAACGCCATGACGACCGCACGTGCCACGACCGCCGACGATGCCCCGCCCGCGTCACACTATGAGCCGGGCGTCTGCAACATCGGTCCCGCCGAGATTCGTCGGCGCCGGATGGCCGGGCACATCGGCGTCATCGCGACGCTCGTCGTGCTGGCCGCGCTCATCATCCTCGACGCTCCGCCGGTCGCCAGGCTCATCCTGATCCTCCCCGCCGCCGGCGCCGCGAGCGGCTATCTCCAGGCGTGGTTCCGCTTTTGCGCCGGCTTCGGCTCTCGCGGCATCTTCAACTTCGAAGCGCTCGGCGACTCGACCACCGTCACCGATCCCGACGCCCTGGCACGCGACCGCCGACGGTCGCGGGAGATCGGTGGGATGGCGCTCGCCATCGGCATCGGGGTAGGCATCGCTGCGGCGCTGCTTCCGTTCTAGCCGCCGATGAGTTTGTGTGCGCGTATCGGTCTCACGACCATCACGAACAGACGCTGAACCGAGGAGCACCACGTGACCATGCAGTGGACGACGGACGTCAAGGGCGCCGGCGCCTATGCCGACATCAACGGGCTGAACCTGTACTACGAGACGCATGGCGCCGGCGGCCGTCCGATGATCCTGCTCCACGGCGGTCTCGCCTCAGGCGAGATGTTCGGCCCGATCCTCGAGACGCTGAGCGCGAACCGGCGGGTCATCGTCCCCGATCTCCAGGGGCACGGCCGGACGGCGGACATCGATCGTCCGATCGACGCGCGCCTCATGGCCGATGACATCGCCGCGCTGACCGACGAGCTCGGCCTCGACCGGCCGGACGTGGTCGGCTACTCGCTCGGTGGAGGCGTCGCGTTCCACACCGCGGTCAGGCATCCCGGCAAGGTCGGCAAGCTGGTCATGGCATCGGCGCACATTCGACGCGACGCCATTCCGGCCGAGATGCTCGCGCAGCAGGAGCAGATCAACGCATCCGCCGCGGAGTTCATGAAGGACACGCCGATGTGGGAGCTCTACCAGAAGGTGGCGCCACGCCCCGAGGACTTCGGCCGGCTCCTCGACAAGATCGGCACATCCATGAAGCAGGACTTCGACTTCAGCGAGGAGGTCCGCGGCCTCCAGGTGCCGACCATGATCGTCGCCGCCGACGCCGACATGGCGCCGCCG
Source organism: Chloroflexota bacterium (assembly GCA_025937535.1). Classification (GTDB taxonomy): domain Bacteria; phylum Chloroflexota; class Limnocylindria; order QHBO01; family QHBO01; genus JACDBZ01. The sequence continues at coordinate 5,873 of JAICRD010000052.1, forward strand.
AGCCACTACGTCGAGGTCTTCAAGCTGCTCGACGGCGGCCTGCGCGACGGCGGATGGATGGGCGAGGGCCGGCCGAACGGCGGGCACGCGCTGGCGATCCTGCCCGGCCTGACCCACTACAACCTGGGCGCGTCGCCACTGTTCGCGGCCGTCATCCTCGACTTCCTGGACGGGGCGGCCTAGGGCGACGGGTCCTCGAACTGCTGCCAGCGCCAGCGGTCGTCCGTGCCGAGAAGACTGCGCAGATGGTTGTTCCAGACGAGCGACTGGCTCTCGTTCGACTGCTCCAAGCCGCGTCCCTCGAACGCCTCGTCAAGCAGGTAGAGGTAGGCGGCTATCTTGTCTGTGGCCACGCAGAGAAGTGTATCGAGCGCGTGGTCTGGCGCCGTCTGCGAATGCACGTCAAGGGAGGAACCGAAACCCATGTCGGCCGATCGCGTCGAGGCTATCGAAGCGCTTCTGTCCGAGACTGAGGCTGCCCACGGCGCCTACGAGACAGCGGTGCTGGGTGGGGTGTACGACCAGGACTGGCCCGCCTGGTATGCCGCGTATGCCGTTGACCACGGGCTCGGCGACGTCATCGGCCGCGACGTCACGGCGAATGACCTGGCTGCCCTGCTGACGCGCGCGTACGCCGACTTCGAGACCACGGACCGGACCGAGCCCTGGCAGGCGTACGTCGCCCGACGAATCGCTGAGGAGCCTTGAGCGGCGGGCGACCGGCCGTGCGGGTGAACCCGCGAAATATCGTCCCTCCTTGGCGATCGGGTCGTGCCGCGCGCGACCGATGACTTTCCGCTCGCGGCCGGGTCTACCCAGCACCAATCAGCGAGAGGCATGGCATTGAATCTTTCACCGGGCGGCATCGCTGCGATCACGCTGTTCACCGAGGACCTGGCTGCCTCGAAGGAGTTCTACGTCCGCGCGTTCGGCATGCGGGTCCACTTCGAGGACGACGCCTCGGCTGTGTTTCGCTTCGGCGACACGCTCATCAACCTGCTGAAGGCCGACGAGGCACACGAGCTGATCGCGCCCGCGGCCGTGGCATCCGCTGCGAGCGGGGCACGGATGCAGCTGACGCTCGCGGTAGAGGACGTGGACGCGGCCTGCGCCGACCTGGCCTCGCGCGGCGTGGAGCTGCTGAACGGGCCGATGGATCGGCCGTGGGGCGCTCGCACGGCGGCCTTCGCCGATCCATCCGGTCACATCTGGGAGATCGCCCACTAGCCTCCTAGTGCAGCTGGTCCTCCCAATCGGCTGGCACGCGCCCCGCCGGTCCCGGCGTCGGCTGGTCGAGCGGATAGTGCTCTGGCGGAGCCAGCTGCGGTCCGGCGAAGCCCTCATCGGTGCGGTAGTCGTAGAACCAGTCCTCGCCCGGCTCGAAGCTCCGGATGACGGGGTGCTGCGCATCGGCCGCGTGATGGCTGGCGTGCTGCGAGGGAGAAGCGTCGCAGCAGCCGATGTGGCCGCATTGCGTGCATCGGCGCAGGTGGAACCACCAGCCGCCGGAGGCGAGGCATTCGACGCAGCCCGTGCCGCTGGGCGGCACGGTTGGATCAATGGCGTCCATCGCCGTCATCGGGCTCGTCTCCTCTACTGCCTGTGGTCTAGAGTGCGTCCCATGCTACGCGTCGGCTCGATCGTTCTGCGCGTCGATGACCTGGAGCTCGAGAAGGCCTTCTGGACGGCCGCGCTCGACTACATCGGTCGCGAGGAAGAGGACGACGACTGGGCGCTGCTGCGTCCGCGTGAGGGTACGGGGCCAAACCTCTCGCTGGACCTGCATCACGCGGCGGATCGGGTGCCACCGCGCATCCACCTCGACCTGTACGCCGATGACCAACCCGCCGAAGTGGAGCGCCTCAAGGCGCTCGGCGCGACCGAGGTGCACTGGGACAGGCGGCCAGCCGATGCCGACTACGTGATCCTGGCGGACCCGGAAGGCAACCGCTTCTGCGTGATCGACGCAGGACGATGATCGCCGAGTCCGACAAAATCCAGATCGAGGTCCGGCCGGCGACGCTTGACCGCTGGGACGATGTCGCGATCGTCGTCAACCACGGGGAGGAGGACGGCTGCTGGTGCCAGCCGTGGCGCGGCTTCGACACGAAGGCGCTCTCCGGCGGCAAGTCGCGCCCAGAGCTGCTCCGACAGCAGATGCAACGCTCACCGCCTCCGGGCTACGTCGCCTACGTCGATGGTCGCGCGGTCGGTTGGGTCGGCATCAGCGTGCGGACCGAAACGCCCCGCCTCGTCAGCTCACGGACCATCCCGACGATCGACGACCTTCCCGTGTGGTCGATCGGCTGCTTCCGGATCCTGCCGGGCTATCGGCGCCGCGGTGTGGCCAGGGCACTGCTGCAAGGAGTGGTCGACGCTGCCCGCGAGGCAGGAGCGCCAGGCGTCGAGGCGTATCCGATCGACCCGGACGGACGTCGCGTCGAAGTCGGAGCGGGATTCGTCGGGATCGCCTCGATGTTCGACGACGCTGGATTCCGTCGGGTCCTGACGACCGACGGCCACAGCGGGCGCCTGGCGCGCCTCCTCGTTCGCCTGGACCTGCCGAAGCGCTAGGGACGGATGTTCCGATTCACCCGGAACAGGTTGGTCGGGTCGTACTTGGCCTTGACCTGCTGGAGGCGCGCGTAGTTCGACCGGTACGATTCTTCCGTCCGCTCGTCACCCTCGTCGGCGGTCTGGAAGTTGACGTAGTTGCCGCCCGTCGAGAAGGGCTTCAGCGCCGTCCAGGCGTTGCGGACCCAGTCCCGGTTGGACTCCGCCGTCGGCGCGTCCGGTACCCACATGGCCTGGACGACGCAGGCGAAGCCGGCCTCGCGATTGCCCATGGCGCCGTCGTCTTCGGCGCGCTCGTTCAGCGCTCCGGCGACGTGGAACAGCACGGCCTGGTTGGCCGGCGCCTTGAGACCCTCGAACTGGGCGTGGTACGTCGCCAGCAGGTCGTCGCTGAGGCCTGGAACGAACTCCGACTTCCAGTAATAGTGCATGCCGCGCGGCTGCGTCGCGTCCAGCAGCATCTGCTGGTCGGTGTAGTTCTTCGCCTGGATCAGGTCCGCCAGCGGGGTGCCGATGGACCGAAGGGGCGCCAGGTCTCGCTCCGCGTCGGCCGCCTCGCCGCTGTGACAGGCGAGCACCATGATGATCGGCGTCCCATGCGCCGATTCGGGCAGCCACGGCGCCGGTGGCGCATTACGGCGGACCATGACCAGCGTCAGCTCGCGCGGCGCCGAGTCGGTGGTCGACCGGAAGGCGTCGGTCACCGCGTCGGCCTCAGAGGCCGGCCAGGCGATGATGCCGGCGGTGATCTGCGGGCCCACCTCGTGCAGCCGATACGTGAACTGGGTCGCGACGCCAAAGTTTCCGCCGCCGCCGCGCAGCGCCCAGAACAGGTCCTCGTTCTCGGTCGCCGATGCGCGCCGCAGCGTGCCATCGGCCGTGACGATCTCGACCTCCTCGAGGTCGTCGATGGTCCAGCCGAAGCGGCGGGTCAGGTAACCGAACCCGCCGCCAAGCGTCAGCCCGCTGACGCCCGTTGCCGAGACGAAGCCCAACGTGGTGGCGAGCCCGTGCGCCTGGGTGGCGCTGTCGACGTCACCCAGCGTCGATCCCGCCGCGACGCGTGCGCGCCGGCCCTCGACATCAACATCGACGCCCTTGAAGCCGGACATGTCGAGCGTGATGCCACCATCGGTCAGCGCCAGGCCCGCGATGTTGTGCCCGGCGCCCTTGATGGAGAGCTCGATCCCGTTGTCGCGGGCAAAGTTCACGGTCCGGATCACATCGTCGGTGCCGGAGGCGCGGACCACCACGGCCGGCCGCTTCGTGATCATGCCGTTCCAGAGCGCGATCGCCTCGGCATACCCGGCGTCGTCGGGCCGCAGGACGGATCCGGCAAGGTCGCTGGAGAACGTGCTGAACGCGTCGGTCGGGATGCTGCGCGGCTCGCCGTCGATGCCGCTGAGGCTCAGTGCTTCCATGTCATCTCCTGGGGCGGGGCGCTGCAAGGCGCGCGGTGCACGCGCGCTGGGACGGTAGCACCGGCATTACCACGCCCCAAGAGACATGTGTCGTATGCGATGGCCTCAGTCGACCTGGGGCATCGGGCTCATGAGCTGGAAGTAGTTGTCGTCGGGGTCAGCGAACGTGGCGATGAAGCCGCTGTCGGTGGCGTCCTCGTCCATGGTGTACGGCTCGCGCACCACGATGGCGCCGGCCGCCTTCATCCGCTCGAACTCGCCTCGCACATCGGCCGTTTCGACATTCCAGATGAGGCGGCCCGGCTGGGCGTTCTTGCCGCTCACCTGGTCGTGCGGGTCGATGGTGACCCAGCCCGAGCCGATCTGCCATCCGGTGTAGCCACCCTCGGCGAACGCCGGCTCACCGAAGAGCCTCGAGTAGTACTCGGTCAGCCGTCCGGGGTCGGCCGAGCCGATGAGGATGCTGTTGAAGTTCACGCCCATCTCCTCTTGTGTCGATTCATCCAGTGTGACCGCCTGGCAAGGCAGGTCTCATCGGTGGTCGGCGCGAACCTGCATCGTTCAGGCCGCAGGCATGGCCACCAGCGCGACGCCGAGCAGCACGAGCAGCACCGCCAGTGAGCGTCGGAACCAGCGCTCCGGCACGCGGCGCAGGATCGGCGTGCCGATGAACGTTCCCACGAGCACGCCGGCGGTGAGCAGGAGCACCGTCGGCCAGGCCGCGACGAGATCCTCGCCGCTCGAAAGCAGATAGACCGGCATGCGGGCCGCGTCGACGAGGAGTGCCGTCGCCGTGGCGGTCGCCACGAGAGCCGCCGGCGCGAGCGGGAAGCGCAGCAGCGCGGCTGACCTGATGCCCCCCTGGTTGCCGACCAGGCCACCGAACGCGCCCGACAGCATCCCTGCCGCCATCGCCGATCCGCCGCCGAGCCGCACTCGGCGGCCCAGGCCCGTCAGCTCGAGCAGCCCGGCCAGGATCAGCAGCCCGCCCAGTGCGAGCGACAGCAGCTCGGAGCTGAAGAGCGCATGGCCTATGGCCCCGAGAAGCCCACCGGCGGCACTGGCCACGCCGAACGTGAGCAGGACGCCACGGTCGATGTCCGAACGGAGCATCCACAGGCGCGTCGCCGTCGCGGCGACGTGCGGGACGGCGACGATCGTGACCGCCAATCCTGTTCCGACCGAAACGGCCAGCGCCGGGGTCAGGATGCTGCCGATCCCGAAGCCGGCCACGCCCGCAACGCTGCCCGCCAGGACCGCGAGAAGGAACAGGGCAATCGCATCGAGCGGCGGCATTGGCGAGAGGGTACCCGGCGGCGCCGAGGGCTCGAGCGCGGCACCGGTAATGCACAGGATCAGCGGTATTCCCGAAAGCAAAGAGGAAGGCTCTCCTGTGGCGACCACCACGACCCGACCAACCACCACGTCACGACCAAGCTCGAACGGCAACGGACACCACTCACCGGAGGTCCAGTACGCGCCGCTGGGCCGCGAGGTGCAGCCATTCGCGGAGATGCGAGCGCTGCCGATCGGCCTGGACGAGAGTGTCCGGACGGCGAGCTGCGAACTCCTCAACGAGATCCTGGCCGATACGACCGTC
>JAICRD010000191.1 GCA_025937535.1 Chloroflexota bacterium
GGCGCGCCCCAGTAGCGCTGGCGCCCCGCCACCCAGTCACGCTGGCGGTACGTCACCGCGAACTGCCCGAGATGGCGTTCCTCCAGCGCACGGGTGATGGCACCAATGGCCTCCGCCGCGGGCATGCCGGTGAACTCGCCGGAGTCGATGAGCACCTCGTCGGCCGAGTGGCCCACGAACGCCTCGCCGTCGGGCAGCTGGCCCGAGGCGGGGGCCACCACGTATCGGATGGGCAGGTCGAATTTGCGCGCGAACTCGTAGTCGCGCTCGTCGTGGGCGGGCACGGCCATGATCGCGCCCGTCCCGTAGCCGGGCAGCACGTAATCGGCAATCCAGATCGGGATGCGCTCCTGGGTCATCGGGTTGACCGCGTGGGCGCCGATGAACACGCCGGTCTTCTCGCGATCCGTGCTCAGCCGCTCGATCTCCGTCTCGCGCCGGGCCTGTGCGACGTACGCGTCGACATCGGCCTTGCGCTCGTCCGTCGTCAGGACCGATACGAGCGGGTGCTCGGGCGCCAGGACCATGAACGTGGCGCCGAAGATCGTGTCCGGGCGGGTGGTGAAGACCCGGATCGGCTCGGCGTCATCGATCTCGGTGGGGAAGTCGATCTCCGCGCCCTCGGATCGGCCGATCCAGTTCGTCTGCATCGCCTTGATCGGCTCGGGGTAGTCGACGCTGCTGAAGTCGAGCAGCTCGTCGGAGTAGTTGGTGATGCGGAACCACCACTGCTCCAGGTCGCGCTTCTCGACCGGCGTGCCGCAGCGCCAGCAGCGCCGATCGGCGCCCTCCACCTGCTCGCGGGCCAGCACCACCTTGTCCTTGGGGCACCAGTCGACCGCACCCATGGCCTTGTACGCCAGGCCGGCCTGGTACAGCCGGATGAACAGCCACTGCTGCCAGCGGTAGTAGTCGGGATCGCAGGTGACCACCTCGCGGGTCCAGTCGAAGCTGGCGCCCATGAGCCGCATCTGGCGCCGCATGTTGTCGATGTTGGCGAACGTCCATTTCGCCGGATGAATGCCCCGGTCGATGGCCGCGTTCTCGGCGGGCAGGCCGAAGCCGTCGAAGCCCATCGGGAACATGACGTTGAAGCCCTGCATCCGATGCATACGCGCCACGATGTCCGGCCCGGTCATCGCATACCAGTGGCCGATGTGCAGGTCGCCCGACGGATACGGATACATCGTCAGGTCGTACTTCTTTGGGCGCGGGTCGTCGTCGCGTGCGACGTACAGCTGGTCCGCCTCCCAGCGCTCGCGCCACTTCTGCTCGAAGGAGGACGGGTCGTAGCGCTCCGGCCGCGTGCGGGTCGGCGTCGGGGAGGTCATCGGTCTTCATCCTCGTGTGGGAACCAGGCCATCAGCACCTCGTCGCGGTAGGTGTCGCCCGACCGGAACTGCTGGCGTCGCAGGCCCTCGCGCACGAAGCCGCATTTCTCGTAGACCGCGATGGCGCGGGCGTTGTCCGGGAAGACACCCAGGGTGACCTTGCGCAGGCCGCGCTCGCGGGCCCACCGCTGCGCGCCGGCCACCATCTCGCTGCCGATGCCGACGTCGCGCCAGCCATCGGCGATCGTGATCGACAGCACGCCAATGTGCTCGGTCGCGACCCCGCGATCGACACTGACAAGGACGTTCCCAACGACCTCGCCGTCGGCCTCCGCCACCAGGGCCAGGTGCTCGTTCGCGCGGATGAGCTCGCTGATCCAGAACGCCTCCGACGGCTCGCTGATCGCGCCCGGCGCGGTGATCAGCCAGCGGCCCTCCTTGCGGACGTCGGCGAACAGCTTGGCGAGCGCGCGGCCATCGGTTGGCCGTCCGGGGCGCAGTGTCCAGCGCCGGCCGTCGCGTGCCGTCTTCGCCTCGCCGCTGCCTGTCTGGATCATCTTGCTCGCCTCGGACACAACAAACCCCTCCGTCGTCAGGACGAAGGGGTTCTTCGCGGTACCACCTGAGCTTGACCGGCTGCCCGCAGAAGAGAGGGTGGTGGAGCTGGGGGGACTCGAACCCCCGACCCCCTGCATGCCATGCAGGTGCTCTCCCAGCTGAGCTACAACCCCACGGATTCCGTCGGTCCACTCGTTCGGCCCGATATCGGAGGCCGGCCCGGCTCAGTCTCCTGAGCTGCTCGACGGGCGAGTTCCGCGCTCATCGTTCGCCGGCTTGCACCGATCCCGGCTCGCTGTGAACGACGGGCAGCGCGTACTGCTCCCGCGTCAACGCATCGGCCGCGAGGATAGCACAGGCGTCCGATTGCCCTCAATCGGCGCACCGTGCGCCGGTGCATTGGCGCTATTTCACGTGAGCTGGGTCCTGGGCGCGGCTGCGCCAGTCCACTGGGGCGATTCACGCACGAACCCTCCGTCGGCGGGAGGCTGGTGCGGCGCAGTCTCCAATAGAGTGGCGCTTCTTCGCATGGGCCGAGCTTCCGGTGGATTTAGCCCAATACATTGGAGCGTCATAGGGACGGGTATCCTCCACAGGATGGAGACGCGGAACGTCGTCGACGAGCCGACTGCCTGCTGTGCGCCGCCGCTCGATCCGCGCGTCGCGCGACGGTTCGACCGGATCGCCGGCGAGTGGCTGGACGCCGACGACTTCCCCGACATGGTCGACGTGTCGGCTGGGTTGCTGGACCTGCTGCGCGATGCCACGTTGCGCAGGCCAAGCGTCCTCGAGCTCGGCAGCGGCACCGGGGGGCTGAGCGTGGCACTGCTCGAGATGGGCGCGACCAGGGTCACGGGCGTCGATATCTCGGCCTCGAGTGTCGAGGTCGCGCGGCGGCGCGCGGCGGATGCCGGCTTCGCCGACAACGCCCGCTTCGAGCTCGGCAACGCGGTCGAGGCGGTCGCCGAGCCGCGTGACTGGGTCATCCTAGACCGCGTCATCTGCTGCTACGCCCATCCCGATCGCCTGGTGGGGCGGGCGATCGAGCTCGCTGGCGAGCGCATCGGCATCACGCTTCCCGAGTCTCGCGGCTGGCGAGGCCCCGTGAACCATGTGGCGTGGCGTGCCGAGAACCTGTGGGACCTGCTCCAGGGCGGCTGCCGCGGCTACGTCCACGACGTGCGACGCATCGAGCGACGCCTGCGCGAGGCCGGCTTCGAGCGAGCCAGGAGCCGGCACGTCGGGCTCTGGTACATCGGCGTCTACGATCGGGCTTGACTCTCACGTTACGTGAGGGTTTATCGTCGCCGGTAATGGACGACACCGAGACGTTGACGGTCGGATCGGTCGCGCGGCTGGCCGGCGTGACCGTGAGGACGCTGCACCACTACGACGAGGTCGGCCTGCTCACGCCGAGCGGCCGGTCGGAGGCGGGCTATCGGCGCTATGCCGATGCCGACCTGGATCGGTTGCAGCGGATCCTCTTCTACCGCGAGCTCGGGTTCGGCCTGGACGAGATCAGGGCGGTCATGACCGATGGCGGCGATCCCGTCGGCCACCTCCGGCGCCAGCACGCGATGCTGCTGGACCGGATCGGACGGCTGAAGCGGATGGCGGCCGCGGTCGAGAAGGCGATGGAGGCACGAACCATGGGAATCAACCTGACGCCGGAGGAGCGCTTCGAGGTCTTTGGCGACTTCGACCCCTCCGAGCATGAGGCCGAGGTGGAGGAGCGCTGGGGCGATTCCGAAGCCTACAGGGAGTCGAAGCGACGGACCTCGAGCTACACGAAGGCCGACTGGCAGCGCATCAAGGCGCAGGGGCAGGCGGCGGTGGAGCAGGTGGTCGCCGCAATGAAGGCCGGCAAGCCGGCCGGCAGCCCCGAGGCGATGGATGGCGCCGAGGCGCATCGGCGCCAGATCGACGAGGCGTTCTACCCGTGCTCGTACGAGATGCACGTCGGGCTGGCCGAGATGTACCTCGCCGACCCGCGCTTCACGGCCACGTACGAGAGGATCGCCCCGGGCCTCGCGCAGTACCTGCACGACGCCATCAAGGCCAACGCCGCCCGCAACGGCTAGCCGAAAGTGGCGCTCAGCCCCGCTTCCAGGTCGCGCGGCGCGTAGCCCAGCTCGCGCCGCGCCTTCGCGTCGGACGCCCAGTACGTCACGCCCGCGCTGGCACTGACCAGCTCGCCGAGGTCGGGACCGAAGCGCCGCACCAGCGGCGCCGCCAGGCGCAACGGCCAGGTGGGGGTGGCCAGACGGGGAGCACGACGTCCGCCGACGGCGGCCGCGCGCCGCACCAGCTCCGCCAGGGTCGTGACCTCACCACC
>JAICRD010000037.1 GCA_025937535.1 Chloroflexota bacterium
ACGGCGCCCGAGATGGCGAGGATGCGCACCAGGATCTCGACGGCGAAGGCAAGGCCCTCCGCCGTGGCGGTGATCGGACCGAGGCGCAGCAGCACCGTCTCCGCGCCGGGGAAGAAGAAGAGGTTGACCAGGAATGCCGACGCCGCGATCGGCAACGCCAGGAGCCCTGCCGTGCGGAGCAGCCGCGCCAGGACGCCCGCCACAGCGGCGGGCACGATGACGGCCCCCGCGACGAGGACGAGCGGCCACAGCACGCCGCCCAGCACGACCGCCGCGATGGCGGTCGTCGTCGCCAGGGTCGCCTTGGTCAGCGGATTCAGCCGGTGGTACGCGCTCGGGCCGGGCCGCCCGAGGAAGGCCGGGACCTCGGTCAGGTGGTCGCGCCCCGCCACTCGCCCTCCTCGATCGCGTCGCCTTCACCGCCCTCGATGAGCCGTTCGCCCTGCGGGAAACGCGCCTTGGTGCGCCGCGCCATCGCCGCCAGGATGAGGTAGACCACGAAGAAGGTCACCAGCTTGTCGACCGGGTCGGACAGCAGCCCCTGCTGGAACGTCGCCGTCTGGAGGTCCGCCCCGGCCTGCCGGAAGGCGGCCACCAGGAAGTCGGTCCCGCCGCCGGTGACGCCGCCGAAGACGTTCGCGCTGATCGGCGCGCTGATGAGCGCGGCAATCAGACCGGTCGCCACTCCGGCCACGGTCACGTACGCGACGGTCAGGTCTCGCCGCACGAAGAGCAGCCCGACGAAGCCGATCACGAAGGCGACGAAGATGAGGCCGATCAACCAGCCGAGCACGACGAACAGCATGTCGCTGTTGTCGGGGTTGAAGAATTCGAAGGTCTCGCCGTAGAAGCGGGTGTAGGCGTAGACCGCCAGGCCGATGACGACCACCAGCGCGATGGCGGCCCCGACCGCCAGCTCGCCGCTGCTGCGATTCGGACGCGGACGCAGCCAGCCGGCGCGCCCGGCGAGGCCGGCCAGGACGCCGATGACGACGGCCACGATCCCGAAGGCGGCAGCCGGCCCGTTCTGGAAGGGCGGCGGGATCACGTACGTCCACAGCGTGTTCGACAGGAAGCCGGTCAGCGCACCGGCCACCGGTCCGGCCAGGGCACCGACCAGGATGGTGCCGATGCTGTCGAGGTAGATCGGCAGCTTCAGGGCATTGGCCACGGTCGCGCCCAGGATGATGTTGATGGCGATGGCGATCGGCATGAGCACGATGGTTCGGGTGTCGAACTGCGACGCGATCGATGCGAAGCCGCCGGTCTGGGCGTACTCCACCGCCGCGTACGCGATGAACGCGACCACCAGGGCGACGGCGCCGATGAGCGCGAAGGAGTTGGCGCCCTCGGTGTCGAAGAAGTTGCCGGTATCGATGCCGGTGCCGAAATTGCCGATGGTCACCATCCCGATCAGGATCACGATGACGAAGGTCGCGAGGGCGATGATCCAGCGCGTGAGCATGGGTTGCGTCTCCTCCGTGGTGGGTGCGCTCAGCTGTATGGGGCGCTGACGGCGCGTCCGAGGCGCGCGATGAGCTCTGCCTTCATGCCATCGGGGTCGATGGCCACCGCCACCGAGGTCGTTGGCCGACCGTCCTCCGATCGATACAGGCTGCCGGCAAGGTACGGATCCGAGCTGGTGTCGCAGGCGAGCGTCTCGGTGACCTGCTCGGTCACCAGGTCCGGACGCAGCAGAGAGGCGATGAGCACGACCGGGTCGTGCAGGTAGGCGCCGTTGATGCCATCGGCCTGCTGATGGAAACCGACGTAGAAGCGGACGGCGTCGCGCACGATGCCGGCCAGGTGCGTGTCGGGCAGGGCGGCGAGGTCGTCCATCGCGAAGACGACGTCCTGGGTCGCGTCGAGCGGGAAGATCCGGTGAATCGAGCCCGCCTTGAGGCAGATCTCGGCGGCCTCTGGATCCACGCAGGCGTTCCACTCGCCCGTCTCGGTCGTGTTGCCGCGCTCCTCGAGCGTGCCGCCCATCCAGATCACCTCACGGGTGGCGCCGGCCAGGTCGACGCCCTGCTGCGTCGCCGCCGCGAGGTTGGTCAGCGGCCCGAGCGCGACGACAGTGACCTCGCCGGGATGTCGCGACACGTGCGCTCCGAGGTAGCGGCTTGCCGGGATGGCGGTGTACTCGGTCGTCCCGAGCTGCCGGTCCTCGCCGCGCAGCTCGACGTAGCCGGTGCCCGTCGGACCGTGCGTGTCGGGCGCCGTGCGCAGCCGACGTTGAAGCGGCCGTGCGGCGCCGATGCTGACCGGCACGTCACCACGGCCGACCATGCGCAGCAGCTTGCCGGTGTTGCGCGCGACGTGGTGGATCTCGACGTTGCCCGCCACGCACGTGACGCCGCGCAGGTTGATCTCCGGGCTGGTGGCCGCGATGAGCAGAGCGATCATGTCGTCGATCCCGGTGTCGACGTCCAGGATGAGGGGGCGCGCTGGGGGCGGGGTGGCTGCCTCGGCGTCCATGCGGCCTCCTATGGTACGCGGGCCGCCGCCGCTCACGCGCCCGCGGGCCGCCAGCCTCCAGCTTGGCCGACCTTGGTGCTGAGCGCGCGTCCGAGCACTTCGCTGATATGCCGAGCGGCGGCAAGCACGCCGTCCAGGTCGACCCCGTGCGTCATCCCCTCGCGATCGAGCAGGTAGACCAGATCCTCGGTGGCGAGATTGCCGGCGGCTCCCGGCGCGTACGGACAGCCGCCCGTGCCCCCGGTCGACGAGTCGAAGCAACGGATGCCGAGGTCCAGCGCGGCGGTCACGTTCGCGAGTGCCGTGCCGCGCGTGTCGTGGAAGTGCATCGCCAGTCGCTCGGCGTCGATGCCCGCGTGCAGGAGGGCAGTGACGACCCGGCGCACGTCGGCGGGCCCGGCCACGCCGATGGTGTCGCCGATGCTGACCTCGTCGACGCCAAGCTCGAACAGCTGACGGGCGACGCCGACCACGGCGGCCTCGCCCACCTCGCCCTGGTACGGGCACCCGAACGCGGTGCTGACGTAGCCACGGCTCCACCAACCGCGCTCGTGCGCTCGCTCGATGACCGGGCGGAAGGCGGCGATCGACTCCGTGATGGTCATGTTGATATTGGCCCGCGTGAATTGCTCGGAGGCGGCCGTGAAGACGGCGACGGCCTCGACGCCGGCTGCCTCGGCGCGCTCGAGGCCGCGCTCGTTCGGGACCAGGACCGGGTGGCGGACCCCTGCCCGCCGTTCGAGGCGTCGCATCAGCTCGTCGGCGTCGGCCAGCTGCGGGATCGCCGTGGGTGAGACGAAGCTGGTGGCCTCGATCTCGCGCAGCCCCGCGTCGGCCAGGAGCCCGATGAACTCCAGCTTGTCGTCGGTGCTGATCGGCGCCTTCTCGTTCTGGAGACCGTCGCGCGGACCGACCTCGTAGATCCGAACGTTGTCAGCCATGAGCAATGAGTATCACGTCGGCGGGTCGAGCGTCAGGAGCCCGTGAGCTCGACCAGCAGGTCGCCGCGCTGGACCTGCTTGCCGACCGAGACGTGGACGCGCGCCACCGACCCGTCCATCGGCGCGACCACGGCATGCTCCATCTTCATCGCCTCGAGAACGACGAGTGGTTGGTGCGCTGTCACCAGCTCGCCGGCCGCGGCCCGGACGGCGATGACGCGCCCCGGCATGGGCGCGGTCAGGACCGATGCACCCTCGCCGGCGGCTCCGGCGTGCCGCAGCGCGTCCTCGATCGACGGCGGAGGCGCGATCACGAACTCGAGCGACTGGCCCTCGACGTCGACGAACGTCGCGTCCGCGCCCCCCACGGCCGCGGGAGCGCTCTCGCGCACGACGTCGAGCCGCACGCTGCGCTCCTGCTCGCCGTGGCGCAGCCGCCGGACGGGCGTCCCGTTCAGGCGCCAGCCGCCGCCCCAGACGCCATCGATTCGCGGTGGCGCCGCCAGGGCCGCGGCGGTCCATTCGGCGTCGCCCGGTGACGCCGGAGGTGGGAGCTCCAGCGCGGCGACGGTGTCGGTTCGCATCTGCCCCTGCCGCATCGGCGGCTGGTCGAGGAGCCAGCGGAGGAATCGGACATTCGTGCGCACACCGAGCACGAGCGTCTCTTCGAGGGCGGCGCGGAGGCGGTCGATCGCCTCCTGCCGCGTGGCGCCCGAAGCGACGATCTTGGCCAGCATCGGGTCGTATCGGTCGGTCACGACGTCTCCGGTGCGTACGCCGGCATCGACGCGAACGCCCTCAGGCCACTCGAGGCGCTCGACCGTTCCGCTGGCGGGCAGGAATCCCGACTCCGGATCCTCCGCGTAGATGCGCGCCTCGATGGCGTGCCCGCGAATCGGCGGTGGCCCGGACAGGCCCAGCTCTGCCAGCGTCGCGCCGCCCGCGATGCGCAGCTGATCGGCGACCAGGTCGCGCCCGGTCACCGCCTCGGTCACCGGATGCTCGACCTGCAGGCGCGTGTTCATCTCCAGGAAGAAGAACTCGCCTGCATCGCTCAGCAGCATCTCGACCGTGCCCGCGTTGACGTAGCCCACACCGCCGGCAACGCGTAACGCGGCCTCGCCCATGCGAGCGCGAAGCTCCGGCGAGACCGATGGCGCGGGCGCCTCCTCGACGATCTTCTGGTTGCGTCGCTGGGTGCTGCAGTCGCGTTCGCCGAGGTGGACCCCGTTGCCGTGGGCGTCGAACAGGACCTGGATCTCGACGTGGCGTGACCCGGCGAGGTAGCGCTCGAGAATGAGCCGATCGTCGGCGAAGGAGCGCTGCGCCTCGCGGCGTGCGGCGGCCAGCGACTCGGCCAGATCCCCGGCGGATCGGACCACGCGCATGCCCTTGCCGCCGCCTCCGGCGCTGGGTTTGACGAGCAGCGGGTAGCCGATGCGGTCGGCCTCCCTCGTCAGCGTCGCGTCGTCCTGTGCCGCGCCGTCATAGCCCGGAACGGTCGGCACGCCGAGCGCGGCCGCGCGTCGACGAGCGGCGGCCTTGTCACCCATGGCCGCGATCGCGTCGGGCGGTGGTCCGACCCACAGCAGCCCGGCGGCACCGACCGCCGCGGCGAAGCCGGCGTTCTCGGCCAGAAAGCCGTAGCCCGGGTGGACCGCCTCGGCGCCGGACCGCCACGCGACGGTAAGCAGCGCATCGGCGTCGAGGTACGAGCCGATCTCGTGGCTGGCGTCGACGCCCTCCGATGGCCGCTCATCGGGCGCGTGGACCCCGACGACGCGAATGCCGAGACGACGAGCCGTTCGTGCGATGCGGGCGGCGATCTCGCCACGGTTTGCGACGAGCAGCGTCGAGATCGCCGTCGGAGCCGCTGGCGTGGTCGCAACCGCCGACAGCGACGAACGCGACACTCGCACCCGGCCACCGACGCGTGTCGCGGGCAGCCGGCCGTCGGCGATCCAGCGCTGAACGGTGCGTACCGTCACGCCGAGCTGGTCGGCCACCTGACGCGGCGTCAGCTCATCGGTCATGTCGCGATTGTCGCAGCCCGCCGCCGATCAGGTGCTCCAGCGTGGCGGCCGCTTGTCGAGGAAGGCGGCCAGTCCCTCCTGCCCCTCGTCCGACGTGCGCTGCTGCGCGATGTGGAGCACCGTGTGCTTGCGAGCTTCGTCGGGCGACAGGGTCCTGAGCTCGCGAACCAGTGCCTTGGCCGCGCGCGCCGCCGTCGGGCCGGCCGACCGAAGCTCGCCGAGGATCTCGTCCACGCGCACGTCGAGCGCCGTCACGTCGGGCAGCACCTCGTGGACGAGGCCGATCTGGTGCGCGCGCTGCGCATCGAAGCGCTGGCCGGTCGCGAACAGCGCGCGGGCGTGCGACTCGCCGATCTTCGGAATCACGAACGTGCTGATCACCGCGGGGATGATCCCGAGCTTGGTCTCGGTGAAGCCGAAGCGGGTCGACGTCGTGGCCAGGACGATGTCGCTGACCGCGCACAGGCCCAGGCCGCCTCCCAGCGCGGCTCCCTGGACGCGCGCGACGACCGGGACCGGGCAGGCATCGACGGCGGTGAGCATCGACTGCAGCGCCGCTGCGTCGCGTTCGTTGTCCTCCCGCGAGAGCGAGGCCGATGCGCGCATCCACTCGACGTCAGCGCCGGCCGAGAAGACGGGCCCCTCCCCGGCGAGCACGACTGCGCGAAGCCGGTCGGGTGGCTCCGAGGCGAGCCCCTCGAACGTGGCGCGCAGCTGCCCGATCAGCTCGGCGTTGAACGCGTTGCGGACATCCGGCCGATCCAGCGAGACGCGCGCGAACGGACCCTCCCGGCTGACGCGAAGCAGCGAGCTCATCGGCCGCGTCCGCCGCGGTGGAAGGGCTCGGCAACCGCTCGCACCTGTGTCAGGAGCGGCTCCTCCAGCCAGACGACATCGGTCCCCTCGGGAACGTCGACCGTCGCGCTCGCTCCATTCCGGCCCACGAGTCCGAGCAGCAGGCGCGCGCTGCCGTCGGGCGAGCCGGTCTCCACGAGGTAGGCGGCATCGACGCTCGTGCCGGCCAGGGACGTGGCCAGCGATCGCTCGAGCTCCGCGGTGTCGCGTCCGGGCAGCCGCACCTGGATGGAGGTACGGCTGGTGGGCTCGAAGAGCGGCCGGTCGCTACCGGGAATCCGTCCCTCGGCCAGCGCGGCCAGCTCATCGGCGTCGAAGCGGTATGGCACCGGGCCGGCCGGGTCCATGATCGCCGGCAGCCCCGCCGCCGCGAGGTTGCTGATGGCGATGCGCGCGGGCAGCGGCAGGTTGCCCGTATTCGCCGGCGCCCACGCGGCCAGCGCGCCGAAGGAGCCGAACATCACGCTGACCGGGGCACCATCGCCCTCGCGCGCGAGCATGACGCTGATCTCGACCTGCTCGTCGTCGTTCACCGCAGCGGCCAGCGCGGACTTGGCCTCGTCGCCGTGCTCGGGAGGGACGGGAAGCAGCAGGGTGCCACTCATCAGCGTCCGGTAGAACGCCTCGAGCGGTCCTCGCTCGCCACGCTCCTCGGCATCGCGCGCGGCCAGCATCGCCTCGAACAGGTTGGCGGCGCTCTCCTCCAGCGAACCCGACGGGGTGGAACGGTCATGCGAGCCCGCGGCGGGTCGCTCGATCTGGCTATCCATGGATGCTCTGGAGCGTACCGGATGCTGCTAGCATCGGCTCATGATCCGGGGCATCGACCACCTGGTGATCGCCTGTGCCGATCCTGATGCCGCGGCGCGCGAGCTGGAGACGGCGGTCGGCCTATCGGCTTCCGGTGGTGGCCGCCACGTCGGGCGTGGCACCTTCAACCGGATCGCCTGGCTGGCCGATGGCAGCTATCTCGAGCTCATCGGTGTCGACGATCGAGAGGCGGCCCTCGACCAGCCGGTCGGGGCGGCGGCGGTCCGTGCGCTGGAGGCCAGAGGTGGCGGCCTGGCGACCTACGCGCTGCGCGACGATGACCTCGAGGCAACCGCAGTGGCGCTGGGGGCGATCGGCACCTTCGGCCCGGTGACGCACGGCTGGCGCGAGCGCGACGACGGCGAGCGGGTCGAGTGGTGGACATCGTTCCCGACCACCGAGCTCGGGCCCGAGTCGGCCCCGTTCCTGATCGAGCACGCCTATACCGGAGCCGAATGGGGCATCGAGGCGCTGGCGGAGCGCGCCCGATTCACGCATCCGATCGGCTCGCCGGTCGCCTTGGCCCGCCTGGACATCGCGGCGAGCGATCCGCCGCTCGTGGCGGCGTCACTTCACGACCAGCTCGGCATCGACTTCTGGGCGGTCGCCGATTTGGCCGTGGCCGATGTCGGCGCGCATGTGCTCCGAGTCGTTCCGACGCGCGAGATGGCCGTTCCGGCCGTCGTCACCCTGGCTGCCGAGATCGAGTCGCCACGAACGGTGGAGCTGCTCGGCCTGCGGTTCGACGTCGAGCGCGCACACCTGCCGGCGGCCGTCCCCGACCGGTCGTAGCGACTCGCGGCTTCATTTTCGCGATGGGTCGTCCGTCGCCGCCTCCGGGACGTTGCTCGCGGCCGGCCGCTGGCTGACCTCGACGGTCGTCTGCCGACCGCGCGTCATGCCGAGCAACAGGAGCCCAGCGCCGATGACCGCGACGACGATCCCGGCGTACGGCTGAACGTCGTCGACCAGCTCCATGAGCCGGAACTGGAAGCCGAGCGAGGGGAGCAGCAGCGATCCGGCTCCCAGGATGATCAAGAAGATGCCCCAACCCACCATGTCCGCGAATCCTCCCAGGGCCGGCGGGCACACTGGGCGCGGGCCGTCCGGCGCCGCGGAGTCTACGTCGGGCCGATCACATCCGGTAGAGGCTGAATCCCGGCTCGGGGATCGGCGCATTCAGGGCGGCGCTGATGCCCATGGCCAGGACGCGCCGGGTGTCGAGCGGATCGATGACGCCGTCGTCCCACAGGCGCGCGGTGGAGAAGTACGGCGAGCCCTCGCGCTCGTAGTCCTCGAGGATCGGGGCCTCGAAGGCGTCGCGCTCCGCATCGGTCCCGAAGCCGCCGCGGACAGTGGAGAGGACGCGGGCCGCCTGGGCGCCGCCCATGACGCTGATGCGCGCGTTCGGCCACATCCACAGCTGGCGCGGTCCATACGCGCGCCCGGCCATTCCGTAATTCCCGGCGCCGAAGCTGCCGCCGATGATGACCGTGAACTTCGGCACGTTCGTGGTGCTGACCGCGGTCACCAGCTTCGCGCCATCGCGAGCGATCCCACCCGCCTCGTACTCGCGACCGACCATGAAGCCGGTGATGTTCTGGAGGAAGACGAGCGGGATTCGACGCTGGCTGGCGAGCTCGACGAAATGGGCGCCCTTCAGCGCCGACTCGCTGAACAAGATGCCGTTGTTGGCGACGATGCCGACCGGGTAGCCCATGATTCGCGCGAAGCCGGTCACGAGCGTCTCGCCGTAACGCGCCTTGAACTCGTGGAAGTCGCTGCCATCGACCAGGCGGGCGATGACCTCGCGCACGTCGTACGTCTGGCGCGCATCGGCGGGGATGACCCCGTAGAGCTCATCCTCCCGGACCGATGGATCGCGTGCCTCCATCGGCTGCCACGGCGGCCGCGGCGGCTGCCACGCAAGGTGGCGCACGATCTGGCGACCGATGGCGAGGGCGTGCTCGTCATCGAGCGCGTAGTGATCGGCGACGCCCGATCGGGTGGTGTGCACCTCGGCGCCACCGAGCTCCTCCGCGGTCACCTCCTCGCCGGTCGCCGCCTTCACCAACGGTGGCCCACCCAGGAAGATGGTGCCGGTTCCCTTGACGATGACCGTCTCGTCGCTCATGGCCGGCACGTATGCGCCGCCGGCCGTGCAGGAGCCCATGACCAGCGCGATCTGCGGGATGCCGCGGGCGCTCAGCTGTGCCTGGTTGAAGAAGATGCGTCCGAAGTGCTCGCGGTCCGGGAACACCTCGGCCTGGAGGGGCAGGAACGCGCCGCCCGAGTCGACCAGGTAGATGCACGGCAGCCGATTCTCGAGGGCGATCTCCTGCGCACGGAGGTGCTTCTTGACCGTCATCGGGTAGTACGTGCCGCCCTTCACCGTCGCGTCGTTGGCGACGATGGCGCACGTCACGCCCTCGACCTGCGCGATGCCCGTGACCATGCCGGCGCCGGGCGCATCGTCGTCGTACAGGCCGTTGGCCGCGAGGGTCGACAGCTCGAGGAAGGCCGACCCCGGATCGATCAGCCGGTCGATGCGCTCGCGCACCGGCAGCTTGCCGCGCTGTCGATGCCGCGCGATCGAGCGATCGTCGCCCGCGGCGCCCCGCTCGGTCAGTTGCCGTGTGCGGTCACGCAGGTCGTCGACGAGCGCTGCCATCGCATCGGCATTGGCGCGTGCCGTTGGCGTCGTCGGGTCGAGTGTGCTGCGCAGGACGGCCATGCGCCGATTATGTGCGCGCCGCCCCGATCCTCGCCGCGAACAGGCGGTCGCCCTTCACCGACACCCAGAGGAGCGCGTGACGCTTTGGCATCGGCGCCGTGGTGATCGGCTCGGGCATCCGCCGTCGTTTGGCGTGGCGTGCGTCGTTTGCGCGTGTATCGGCCTGGCGGCATATCGCCACTAGTGTTGCCGGGTCGGATTACCAGCCGCTTAGCGTCCAATCACGCGAGGTGACAGCCCGCGAGATGGTCTGGCGGCCGGTCTAACGCCTGGTCGATCGCTAGCAGCGATCGTTCGTGCCCCAAGCGACCCCGGGCAGAAGAAATGCGACGCCTGCGATCACCAGTGGTGATACGACGGTCCGCCGATGGGCTACCGACGGTGCGGCGACGGGCCGCGCACGGGCTGCGCACGGTCCGTGGAGGTCGGTCAGGCCAGGGTGACGAGCGGGACGATCTGGCCGACGTGGGCCGTGTTGACGAGGACGACGCTGACCACGTGCTCGAACGGCGGCTCGCCGTTGTGCAGGATGTACGCGTCGGTGAGGGGCAGGAAGGCGTGGGATCGGAGGAGGTGACCGCTCACCTCGCCCCCGGGGGGCAGGTGCACGTTGCCCGTCACGCTGAACGGGCCAGCCGCCATGGCGGCCCGCCGGAGGCGGCGGTGCAGGCGCAGCTGGCGGCTTGCGCGCCACTCGGGCGGCATGGCCAGGATGACGCGGGCCGTCGTGAGCGTCTCCCATTCGCCGTTTTCGTCGCCGGTTGCAGCGCCAACCGAAGCGGTAGCGACGGCGGGCGGATGCACGGCATCCAGCGGCCCGGGGCTCGGGCGCCAGAGCCGGAGCTCGTCCTGGGTCGAGAGCAGGTCGGTGACGCGCATGCCGTTCGGAGAGATCCATCCGACGATGCGCGACTCCGCCGTGTACAGCTCGATGGGCGCGAGGTCGTCGGACACGGCGATGGCCGCGCTGCCGACGGTCGCCGACGGACCGGGACCGCGGCGCCAGTTCCAGAACGTCACGTTGCCTCCTGCTCGGATGCGGCCGTGCGGGCACGTGCACGGCCGTGGCGCAACCGTACGCGGAGGGCGATGGGCCACCAACGGGCCGAAAGTCCTATCGGGGGCCGGTGCAGGCGCGCACCGCGTGCGGATAACACTCGCTACGCTGCGCCGATGATCGAGTTTGACGACTTTGCCCGCATCGAGATGCGCGTCGGGCGCATCGTCGCGGCCGAACCGTTTCCCGAGGCACGCAAGCCGGCCTACCGCCTGCGCATCGACTTCGGTGAGGAGATCGGCGAACGGGCCAGCTCGGCCCAGCTGACGGTGACCTACCCCGACCCGGCGACGTTGATCGGGCGCCAGGTCGTCGCGGTCCTCAACTTTCCACCACGGCGGATCGCCGGCTTCGCGAGCGAGGTGCTCGTGCTCGGCGCAATGGGCGAGGGCGGCGAGGTCTACCTGCTGACCCCCGAGCCGGGCTGTGAGGAAGGGCTTCGCATCGGCTGAGTTGCTGCCCATCGCGCGCGCCGCGATACTCGACGGGCCGTGACCGAATCCGCCACCCTTCCCCTCGTCGGGCCAGCGCCCGACGGCATGCCCGACCCGGGCCTGGTTCCGCCGCAGATCGGCCGCTCCGGTGACCCGTTCGCCAGCTTGCGAATCGTGCACTTCCTGTCGCGCCTGCGCCGCAACGCCACGCTCCAGCTGCGCGACGTGGTGGCGGCCCTCAACGCCGAGTTCCTCGACTGGTACTTCAGCGAGAAGGTGGTGCTCGCCGAGATCGTGCAGCTCCAGGCCAACTGGGGCCTCAGCTTCCACGGGGACGACCGGATCGTGCTCGACCGCAATGAGCGTGGCCATACCCTGCTCATCACCGACTCGACCAAGATGAGCACCTTCCTCGTCAACGAGGCGCGACGGCTTGCCGATGCCTGCGACGACGAGCTGCGGCGATTCACCCTCGGCGACGGAGTGTCGCCCGACAACTGATCGCTCAGCCGCGCAGCTGGTCGAGCTTTTCGTCGCGGCCGATGAGGATCAGCTCGTCGCCATCGGCGACCCGCTCCTCGCGCGCCGGGTTGACGAACACCTGCTGAGCCCGTCGCAGCGCGATCGGCGTGAGGCCCAGGCGGCCCTTGAGGTCGAGCTCGCCAAGCGTCTTGCCGATGAACGACTTGGGTGGGCGGATCTTCTCGATCCCGAAGTTTGGTGCGACGTCGAGGTAGTCGATGACGTTCGGAACGTTGAACGAGTGCGCCAGGCGGAGGCCGGTCTCACGCTCCGGGAAGACGACGCGGTCGGCGCCGACGCGAGCCAGGATCTCGCCGTGCAGGATGCTGCCCGCCTTGGCGATGACCGTCCGAACGCCGAGCCGCTTGAGCACCATCGTCGCGAAGATCGATGGCTCGGCGTCGCTGCTGATGGCCACGATCGCGGTGTTGAAGTCCGCCGCGCCGGCCGCCCGAAGGGCGTCCTCTTCGGACGCATCGAGCTGGAGCGCGTGGGTCACGTCCGGCGCGATGTCGTTCACGCGCTGCTCGTTGCGGTCGACGGCCATGACCTCGTGGCCGAGGCGCTCGAGCTCGCGCGCCAGCGCCGATCCGAACCGGCCCAGCCCGATGACCATCACGCCTTCGCTCGCCATGCTCGAAGCCTAGCCGATGCGGACCGACTCGACCGCCGGCCGGAACGATGTCGTCCGCTCGCGCGCGGTGAGCGCGAGCACCAGGGTCAGCGGGCCGAGCCGGCCGACGAACATTGCGCCGGCGACGATCAGGCGCGCCGGGTCGGCCAGGTCCGGCGTGATGCCGGTGGTGGCCCCAACGGTGCCGAAGGCGGAGATCGACTCGAACAGGGTCTGGACGAAGGTCGCGTCGCTCGTGAGGGTGAGGCCGAGGCCGACCACGAACACGAAGGCGATCGCCAGTAGCGCGACCGCCAGGGCCCGGTACACGATCGCGTGCTGGATCCGCCGCCCGAACGCGATGGCCGACGGCTCGCCGCGAACCGTCGAGACGATCGCGATGAGGAGCACGCTGAACGTGTTGACCTTGATCCCACCCGCCGTCGAGCCGGACGCGCCGCCGATGAACATGAGCGCCATCACCACGAACAGCGTTGCCTCCGCAAACGCGCCGGTGTCGAGCGCCGTGAAACCGGCGGTCCGCAGGGTGGTCGACTCGAACAGCGCGTTGAGCATGCGCTGCTCCGTCGGGAGGGCACCGAGCGTCAGCGGATTCGACCACTCGGTGAAGCCGATGAGCAACGTTCCACCGACCAGGAGTGCGGCGGTCGTCGAGAGCACGAGCTTCGTCTCGAGGGACATGCGCGACCATCGGCCGCGGGCGACCGCGTCACCGACGATGGCGAACCCGAGGCCACCGAGGCTGAGCAGGATGCCGATGGTCAACAGCACAACCCAGTCGTCGACGAACGGGCTCAGGCTGCGGAAGCCGCCGGTCAGGTCGAAGCCGGCGTTGTTGAAAGCCGACACCGAGTGGAAGATGCCCCACCAGAGGCCCAACGGATCTCCGGGCGGCCCGGCCTC
>JAICRD010000059.1 GCA_025937535.1 Chloroflexota bacterium
GAATCCACCGCTGGATGACGCCGCGCGAGGCGTTGAACCTGGCCGCCGGGCTGGTCGAGGTTCCGGCTTCGGACGTCGCGCGCCGCATCGAGCGAGCCGTGGCGTGGGCACGGATCCCGGCCGAGGCACTGGATCGGCCCGTGAGCCGCGGAGGGCCGCCGCTGCTCCAGCGCACCGGGTTCGCCGCAGCGCTCATCGGCGATCCGGAGGTGCTGCTGCTCGACGAGCCGCTGCGGGCGCTGGAGACGCACGAGCGCGCGCGCCTGCTGCGCCTGCCCGGGCAGCGCCGCACGGTCGTGCTCGCCAGTCGCTATCCCGCCAGCGAGGAGGGCCTGGTAAGCCACGTCGCCTACCTGCGCCGCGGTCGCGTGGCGTTGATGGCGCGGGTGAGCGATCTCGAGGCGGCGGGGCAACCCCTGTCGGCCCGCGGCATCGCGACGCTTGCCGATCGTCGCGCCGCGAGCTCGGCACCGGGCGCTTCGCACGGCGTGGCGACTCGTCGGTGAGCCAGGCAGGCCTGGTGGCCCGGCTCGCGTGGCGCGAGCTGTGGATCACGTTCCGGATGCTGATCGTGCTCGCCGCGTTCGTCGGCGTCGGCGCGCTGGTCGTCCTGGTGCCGGCTTCACCCGGCACGATGTTCGAGCGCGCCGCAATCGGCCTGGGCGTGGCGACGATCGTGGCGGCGGCCGTCACGGCATGGTCGGTGGCGCATGAGCGGGTCAGCGGCCGAGCCGGCTGGCTGGTGACGCGATCGGTCGCGCGCGCGACATACGTGCTCGGCTGGTTCGGGGCGCTCGTCACGATCAGCTTCGTCGGGCTCGCCGCCGCGGGCTTCCTGGCCTGGATGGCCGCCGCCGGAGGGTTCGTCCGGCCGGATCCGGCGGAGCTCGTCGCGGCCATCGCCGCGGTCGCCGCGGGCGTTGCGGCCGCGATCGCATTCGGCCTGCTGGCAGCGGCGCTGGCTCGCCCGCTCACCGCCGCCATCGTCGCGGGCCTCGGTTGCCTGGTGGTCGCCGCGGCGGGCCTCACCATCCCGGGCGCCGCGACGCTCCTGCCGTGGGCGGTGCTCGCGGACGTCGCGGCACCGGACTCGCTGCTCGGCGCTGCCATGATCTCCGCGGGCGTGGCGCTGTTCGCGTGCGCCGTGCTGCTGTCGCTGGCGCGGGTCGCCATCGAGCGCGCCGAGCTGTGAGCGCCGCCGCGCGCTGGGCAGCGCTGATCTTCGCGAGCCTCGGCGTGCTGCTCGGCGGCGCCGAGCTCATGGTCGTCGCGATCGCGCTGCCGTCGATCGTCGCCGACTTCGGAGGCTGGGCCGATCTGGCGCGGGTCAGCTGGATCATCAACGCCTACCTCGTGGCCTACGTGGTGGCGATGCCGCTGGCCGGTCGCGGCGCCGACATGTGGGGAGCGCTGCGGCTCTACGTCATTGCGCTGCTCCTCTTCGTCATCGGCTCGGCAGGGGCCGGTATGTCGCGCATGGCGGGGCCCGAGGACGGGCTGAGCTGGCTCATCGCCGCGCGGGTGGTGCAGGGCTTCGGCGGCGGAGCGCTGGTCCCGCTGTCGATGGCGCTGGCCAGCCACCTCTTCACGGGACGCGCGCGCGCGACGGCCCTGGGTGTGGAGGGCGCGGCGACGTACATCGGCATGGCCATAGGCCCGGCATACGGCGCCTGGGTCCTGCTCAATTTCGCGCTGCCGATTCCCGGGCTCGACGTCGCCAGCTGGCAGTGGATCTTCCTGCTCAACGTGCCGATCGGGATCGTCACGCTGCTCCTCATCTACGTCGTGGCCGGCGGCATCGAGACGCCGCGCATCACGGCGCAGCTCGACCTGGGTGGCGCCGCGCTGCTTTCCATCGCGCTGGTGGCCGGCATCGGCGGGGTGACGGCCTCCGGCGCCTCCGGCTGGACCGACGCGTTCGTGCTCGGCGGACTCGCGTTGTCCGCGACTGCGCTGGCAGCCTTCGTCGTCGTCGAGCTCCGCTCGGCCTCGCCGCTCGTCGACGTGCGGCTCTTCGCCGACCGTGCCTTCAGCGCCGCAAACGCAGTGAGCCTCATGACGGGCTACACCCTCGCCACGGCGGTCATCGGCGGGCCGGTGTTCGTCAACCGCGTCCTGTTCGGCACGGACGCGGAGTCGGCGGCGGCCCTGACCGCGCTGACGCTCACGATCGCGGCCGGCGCGCTCATCGGCGGCGTCGTCACGGGCTTCATCGGCGAGCGGATCGTCTCGCTGGCCGGCGTGGCGTGCAGCGCCGTCGGCCTGTGGCTGGCCATCGGGTGGGGCGTCGATACGCCGCTGGACCAGCTGAGGCTCGACCTGGCCATCTTCGGTGCGGGCTTCGGGCTCACCGTCTCACCGCGGGCAACCGCGGCCGTGGAGGCCGCCGGAGCGGGCGCGTACGGCGTGGCCAGCGCGATGCTCCAGGTCACGCGCACGGTCGGCATGAGCGTCGGCCTGGCGCTGCTGACGTCCATCGGCCAGAACCGGATCGACGAGCTGTCCGAGGTCATCGCCGATCCGGTCCGCCGCGACGTGCTCGTGCGCGAGCTCGGGCGGCCGGAGTTCGTGGGCGTCGACCCACAGGCCTCGCTGGCGCTGGTCGGCGTGCTCGAGGAGTGGTCGCAGGGGCAGGCCGCGGAGGTGCTGCACCTCGTCTTCGCCATCGCCCTGGGCGTCGCGCTGGTGACGCTGGTCCCCGCCTGGTTCGTGCGCGGACGCGCGTAGGTCCGCTCAGCCCTCGACCGGATCGGCCACGATGACGAGCTCGCCCCAGTTGCGGTTGTAGCCCTGCGAGGTCTGGAGCGTGAGGCGCTCGTAGTCGGTCGGCACGGTCCAGAACGCGCCTTCGGTGCAGTCGGGATGGATCTGCAGCGCGAGCGGCGGCGTGATGCCAAAGTCCTCCGGATTGTTCGTCGTGGCGTTGTCATCGGGGCAGGCGACGTTTGGTCGAACCTCGGTTACCACGTAGCGGAGCACCAGGTCGTTCGACATGAGGATCGCGACCTCGGCGCCGACCTGGACGTTCCAGAGCGGCTTGAACAGCGAGTTCAGGGCGTGGGCGAAGATGTACGAGTTCGTGTTGCGTCCGGGCTGATGGCCGGCCTGCAGGATGTAGGCGGCGTCGTCCGGCGGGAAGCTGTCCGTCTGGTCGCTGGTCGACTGGTGGACGGCCACGCGAATGCCGACCGACGGAATCTCCAGCTGCACGGCAACGACGTCGTCGGGCAGCGGCGTCGGGGTGGGAGATGGCGTCGCCGCTTCGGAGGGGCTCGTGCCGCTCGATGCGGCGGGCGTCGCCGGGGGCGTGGGGGACGGCGAGGTGACGGCCACCGGCGTCCGCGACGCGATCGGCTCGAGGCTTGGGCCCGGCTCTCCGCCGAGGTCCAGGGACCCGACGATAATGAGGGCCACCCCCGCCACCGCCAGGATGATCGGGAGCGCCCAGGAGGAGAGACGCTTCACGTGGCCGAGTCTAGCCGCAGCACCGATGCATCGCTGTCGCGCGCGATCGAGCTCGCGAGCGACGCGCTGGCGGCTACGCCGGCCGGCCTGCTGACCGATTTCGACGGGACCGTGTCACCGATCGTCGCCGATCCGCTGCTGGCGCAGCTGGTCGACGGGGCCTCGGACGCGCTCGAGAGGCTGGCCGACCGCCTGGCGGTCGTCGCGATCATCACCGGGCGCGCCCCGCTCGACGCGCGCCGCATGGCGGCGGTGCCGAGCGTGCTCGTGGT
Source organism: Chloroflexota bacterium (assembly GCA_025937535.1). Taxonomy (GTDB): domain Bacteria; phylum Chloroflexota; class Limnocylindria; order QHBO01; family QHBO01; genus JACDBZ01. Next base: position 3,738 of record JAICRD010000059.1, read on the forward strand.
GGGCAACCACGGCATCGAGTGGCTCGAACCCGGTGCCGAGCAACCCGTTGCCTCGGCCGCGGCCAACGCGATGCACGACCGCATGCGCGCCGCCCTATCCGGCCTGCCGGACCTCGAGGGCGTGGTGGTCGAGGACAAGGGCGTGTCGTCGACGATCCACTATCGCGGCGCGCCGGATCACCATGCGGCTCGCCGACGGATCGTGGCGGCGATCGGCGAGCCGGGCGAGGGCATCGAGGTGCGGCACGGACGCATGAGCGTCGAGCTGCGGCCCGTCGGGCTGGGCGACAAGGGCGCTGCGGCGCGGGCGCTGGTCGATCGCTTCGGCCTGGCCGGCGTGGTGGTGATGGGCGATGACCTCACCGATCTCGACATGTTCGTCGCGGTCGCGCAGTTGCGGGACGCGGGCCGCGTGCGGGGCGCGATCATCGGGGTCGGCAGCACCGACCACGAGGCACCCGAAGAGATCGTCGCGGCCGCCGATGTCATGCTCGCCGACCCGGCCGAGGCTGCCGTGCTGCTGGCCGAACTGGCGGACCGCGTCAGCTGACGCCGCGCATCTCCCCGAGAGCCCGGCGCTCCGCCGGGCGGAACCAGAACCAGTACAGGCCGGTGGCGATCGAGTACAGCGCGATCACGCCGATGAAGTTGACGGCGTAGCCGCCGTCGAACCCGAGGACCGCCTGGAGCAGCGCGTACCAGGCGCCGCCGACGACCCATCCGGTCTGCCACAGCACGCTCATGCTCGCGGCCAGCGTCGCCCGCTCGTGTGGCGAGACTCGCTCCATGGCGAAGGCAGAGAAGATCGGGTTGCCGGCGTTCATCAGCGAGTTGCGCACGACCATTGCCGCGATGACCGTCCACAACAGCGGCGAGAAGCCGAGGACCGCGAGGAACGGGATGCTGGCCGACTGCACGATGACGACCGAGGTGATCTGGCCGAAGCGCCGCGCGAGCGTCGGCTGGGCGAGCAACGCCACCACGGTGCCGAGGCTGGTGAGCGCGAACAGCGCATTCAGCGACGCGAGATCCAGGCCGAAGCGCTGCTGCACGAACACGTTGAGGAACGGGATGACCTGCCCGGCGCCGATGGCGATCAGGAATCCCGGCAGGAGCAGGCGCACGAACCGGCGGCGGTCCTCGATGACGATTCCCATCGGCGTTCGCACCCTCGGCGAGGCCAGCTCGTCTTCGTCGATGCGCCCCGGCCGATCGTCGGACAGCAGTGCCACCGTCCCGAGCGCGACGGCCAGCAGGACGGTCATGATCACCAGGATGATGCGGTAGATGTCGGCGCTGCCCGGCTCGAAGCCGAGGGCGGAGCCGATGGCGACCGCGCCGATCCCACCGAGCACGGCGGCGATGACATTGGTGACGCTCTGGATCGCCGACTGGAGCGCGAAGAGCTCGTTGCGATGCTCGGGATCGCTGTGCTCTGCCAGGAACGGCGCCTGCACCACCAGGAACGACTGCTGCCCGACGGCCCACATGGCTGCGAAGACGGCGATGAGGGGCAGGCTGCTGACGAGGAGGAGGCCGATCAGCGCCACAACCGCGATCGCCATGCCGGCCGCGATGACGGTGCGCCGCCCAAACCGGTCCGACGCGGCACTGGCCGGGAAGGCGCTGAGCGCACCGGCCGTCGAGCCGACGGTTGCCACCAGGCCGATGGTCGCCGTCGAGTAGCCGAGCGACGCCAGGTACAGGTTGAAGTCGATCCAGTACAGGCTGAGCGCCGCGCCGGACACGAGCGTGGTGGCCAGGAAGATGCGCGCGTCGCGGTGAAAGTGACCGAGGCGCGCGACCGCGGGAAGCCTCACGTCAGCGGACGAGCTCGGCGAGATCCTCGAACTGCCGCCGCAGCCACCAGGTGATGTCCTCGCGTTCGACGCCGCGGCGGAGCTTCGCCAGGCGTCGGGCACGCTCCTCGCGCGGCATGGCCAGCGCCGTGGCCAGGGCATCGGCCGTGCCGACGACGTCGGCCGGCGCGACCGCCAGCGCGCCATCGGCCATCTGGTCGAAGGCCCCGGCCGTCTCCGACAGGACCAGGACGGCGTCGCGGGCCGAGACGGCGACGGCTTCCTTCGCGACGAGGTTCATGCCATCGACGAGCGGGTTGACCAGCACGACATCGGCGATCGAGAGGCCGGCGAGGGCCTGCGCGTAGTCGTTCTCGTAGAACAGCTGCACCGGACGCCAGCCGGCACGACCGTAGCGGGCGTTGATGCGGTCGACCGCGTTCTGGACCTCCCGCCCGTAGTGGCCGTACTCGCGCAGCCCGGTGCGTGACGGCACCAGGAAGGCGAGGAAGCTGATCCGTCCGCGCAGCCGAGCGTTGCGCTGGAGCAGCGTCTCGAAGGCGAGAAAGCCGCGCAGGATGTTCTTCGAGGGCTCCAGCCGGTCAACACGCACGATGACCTGCTCGCGGCTGCCGCCGAGCAGCTGATCGGCGCGGCGTCGCGCCGCGCGTGACGATGCCACGCGTCGCGTTGCCTCGGGGTCGATGCTGATCGGGTAGCTGCGCACGTGCGTCACGAAGCGGCGACGCTTCACCAGCGAGGCGTCGTAGTCGACCGTGGCGTCGGGCACGAACGTCTCGACCATGCGCAGGAAGTTGTGGGCGTAGCGTGCCGTCTGGAAGCCGACCACGTTGTTCGCCAGCAACCCGCGCGCGATCGCCTCCCGGATCGGCGGCGCGATGGTCTGCCAGATCGATGATGGCGGCCAGGGGATGTGGGTGAAGTGGCTCAGGATCGCGCGCGGGCGAGCGCGGCGGATCGGCTCGGCGGCGAGGTACAGGTGATAGTCGTGCAGCATGATGCGCGGCTCGCGGTCGCCGCGGGCCTGCGAAAGGACCTCGCGCGCGAAGGCGTCGTTCAGGGCGACGTAGCCTCGATCCCAGGCTCGCATGGTGGCCGCGTCGATGACCGGCCGCTCCGGCAGGTTCCACATCTGGTGCTGGAGGAACCACAGGAACGGGTTGGCGATGACGTTGTAGGCCTGCTCGTACACCGATCGCTCGACCGATGCGAAGCGCAGCCGGACCGTCTCGTCGTCGCCGAGCGCTCGTCGAACCAGCCTCGCGTCCGCGGCGGCGCGGCGATCCCCCTCGCTCATGGCCGCGGCGATCCAGGTGATCGGCACGCGCTGGCTGACGTGGCCGAGGGCGGTGACGAGACCGCCCGATCCTCGACGCGGCCGCAACGAGCCGTCGGCCGCGGTCGTGAAGGTCACCGGGCCGCGGTTGGTCGCGATGATCAGCCGCCGATCGCCGAGGAGCGCGTGTGCGGCAGCCGCCAGCTCCGCGTCCGCCGTTGCCATATCGCGTTGGGCGGCCATCGGCTAGAACAGGCTGGCCGCGGACACCTCGAGAAGGCCCAGGATGGCGCCCGGGAAGACCCCGAGCGCGATCACGCCGACGACCGACAGGGCGAGGGCCACCGAGCCGAGAGGTGAGGTGTCGACGGGCGCGGGCTCAGGCTCGGGGTCGCGCATGTACATGTAGACGATGACACGGAGGTAGTAGAAGGCCGCCAGCGCGGCGTTGAGGACGATGACCACCGCCAGCCAGGCGAGGCCGGCCTCGACCGCGGCGAGCAGCACGTACAGCTTGGCGAAGAAGCCGACGGTCGGCGGGATGCCGGTCAGGCTGAGCATGAGAATGGCCATGGCGCCCGCGCGCCACGGGTCGCGCGAGGCGAGGCCGCGGAACGAGTTCAGGCCGCCGAAGCGACCCGTGTCGCGCTGCAGCATGGCAACGACCGCGAAGGCGGCGATGTTCATGACCGCGTAGCCGAGGACGTAGAAGAGGACCGCCTCGATGCCGCGCGCCGCCACGCGCTGGTCATCGGCACTGGCGAAGGCGGCGAGCCCGGCCATGATGTAGCCGGTGTGCGCGATGCTCGAGTACGCCAGCATGCGCTTCACGTTGACCTGGGTCAGCGCCACCACGTTGCCGACCGTCATGGTCAGCACGGTCAGGATCAGGAAGATGGCGAGCCAGTCGGCGCGCAGGGGCGCGAGCGCGTCGGCGAAGATGCGGATCAGGAGCGCGAACGCCCCGAGCTTCGGGCCGGCGGACAGGAAACCGGTGATCGGGGTCGGCGCGCCCTGGTAGGCGTCCGGCGTCCAGTAGTGGAACGGCACCGCCGCGATCTTGAAGGTGCCACCCACCGTGAGGAAGCCGATCGCCACCAGCAGGGCGCCGCTCATCGTGCCGTCGACCGCGGCGGCGATGCCGGCCACGTTCGTCGTCCCGGTCAGCCCATAGATCCACGCAATGCCGAACAGCAGGATGGCGCTCGCGAAGCTGCCGAGCAGGAAGTACTTGAGGCCGCCCTCGTTGCTGTATCGGTCGGTCTTGTGCAGCCCGGTCAGCAGGTAGCTCGGCATGGTCATCAGCTCCAGGCCGAGGAACAGCGTGATGAGGTCGCCGCTGGACGCGAGGATGCTCATGCCGATCAGGGCGCTGACGAGGATGATGTTGAACTCGCCGAGCGGGATGCGGCGCACGGCCAGGTAGCTCGGCGCGAACAGCACCGAGAAGATGCCGATGAGGATGGTGGTCGCCTTGAAGAAGACCGACAGGTCGTCGACGACGTAGAAGCCGTTGTAGACCGTCTCGTTGATGTTCCAGACCACGACGCAGGCGGCGCCGGCGAGGATCAGGCCGCCGACGGTGACCCAAGTCAGCACCCACTTCGCGGCGCGCGGCAGGAACAGGTCGGCGACGATGATGACGAGCACCAGGGCCACCAGGATGAGCTCCGGCAGGAGCGTGACGAGATCGTCGATCAGGTCCATCAGCCGGCCCTCTGCATGCGGCTCACCACAGCGGCCCCAGCCCCGTCATGCCGGCGCCGTTGACGGCCTCCACGATCCGCTCGACCGGTGCGCTGATGAGCTCCAGGATCGGGCCCGGATAGACGCCCATGACGACCACCAGCACGATCAGCGGCGCCAGCGCCCACCACTCGCCGCGGCTCATGTCGCGCAGCCGTGACCAGTGCTGGCGCATCCAGTCCGACGGCACGGTGAAGAAGACCCGCTGCAGCATCCACAGCATGTACACCGCGCTGAAGACGACGACCACCATCGTCGCGCCAGCCACGAGGCCGTTGTACTGGAAGGTCCCGAGGATCACGAGAAATTCGCCGATGAACCCGGACAGCCCGGGAAGGCCGATGCTGGCGAAGGTGAAGAGTCCGAACATGGCGGCGTAGGCCGGCAGCCTCGCGTTCAGGCCGCCCATGTGCGCGATCTCGCGGTCGTGCGTCTGCTCGTACAGGATGCCGACCAGGAGGAAGAGGGCTCCGGTCGTCACGCCGTGGCTGAGCATCTGGTAGATCGAGCCCTGGAGCCCCTGCTGGTTGAAGACGAATGCCCCGAGCATCACGAAGCCCATGTGGCTGACGCTCGAGTAGGCGATCAGCTTCTTGAGGTCCGGCTGCACCATGCTCACCAGCGCCCCGTACAGGATGGCGACCACCGACAGGCCGATGATGATCGGCGCGAAGGTGACCGACGCGTCGGGCAGCAGCGGCAAGTTGTAGCGCAGGAACCCGAAGCCGCCGAGCTTGAGGAGCACGCCGGCCAGGATGATGGATCCCGCCGTCGGCGCCTCGACGTGCGCGTCCGGCAGCCACGTGTGCAGCGGGAACATCGGCACCTTGATGGCGAACGCCAGGAAGAAGGCGATGAAGGCGAGTGCCTGGAGGCTATCGGCGTAGGCGAAGCCGCGCAGCGCCTCGTAGCTGAAGGTGACCGTGCCTGTCTCGTTGCCGTGCGCGATGACGACGGCCAGGATCGCGACCAGCATGAGGAGTGACCCGACCAGGGTGTACACGACGAACTTGACCGTGGCGTAGATCCGTCGCGGGCCGCCCCAGATCCCGATGACGAAATACATCGGGAAGAGGCTGACCTCCCAGAAGACGTAGAACAGGAACAGGTCCAGGCTCACGAACACGCCGAGCATGCCCACCATGAGCAGCAGCATGGTGATGTAGTAGGCCTTCACCTTGGTCTTGATCGGCTCGAAGCTGTAGACGATCGCCACAACGCTCAGCAGCGTCGTCAGCAGCACGAGCACCACGGCCAGCCCGTCGACGCCCATCGAGTAGCGCATGCCGAAGGCCTCGATCCACGGCAGGTCCTCGCGGAACTGGAACTCGGCGCCGCCGGTGTCGTAGCCGATGAGCCGCAGGCTCAGGACGAAGCTGGCCAGGACGGCGATGAGCGCGATCTGCTTGATGAGGCGGAGGTTCGTCCCTGGCACGAAGAGGAGCAGCAGCGCCCCGAGGGCGGGCGCGAAGACGATGGCGCTGAGCAGCGGGAAGCCGTCCATCAGCGCACCACCGTCGCGTAGATGAGCAGGACGACCGCCAGCCCGGCGGCCATGCCGAGGCCGTAGTTCTCGACCCGGCCGGTCTGCAGCTTGCGCAGGCCGCCGCCGATGCGCGACGCCAGCCAGCCGGCGCCGTTGACGGCACCGTCGATGACCTTGGCGTCGAACCACCACAGCGCCTCGCTGAACAGCACGCCGCCTCGGGCGAAGACCAGGCCGTAGATGTCGTCGACGTAGTACTTGTTCACGCTGGCGCGGTACATCCCCGGCCCGAGCCCGAGCGGGATGCGCTCGACGAAGCGCTCGGCCGAGCCGACCCGCTCCACGTACCAGCGGTACGCGAGCCAGATGCCGGCCGCGGCGA
>JAICRD010000115.1 GCA_025937535.1 Chloroflexota bacterium
AGCGACCGCGCGACGTACTCCAAGAACTCCTTCACGCGTCGGCCTTCTCGGCGTCGCCGGCCTCTGCCGTATCCTCGGCCGCGGCCTGCGCGCCCGTCTCCTCGGTGGACGGCTCCGTCGCCTCGGTCGCCGCCGCATCGGATGTCTCGGCCGCCGGTGCCTCGGCCGCGGGTGCCTCGGCCGCGGGGGGCTCCGCCTTCGCGGCCCCCTTTGCCGCGGCCTTGCTCGACGCCTTCGGCTTCGACGGCCGGGTCGCCCGCTTGGGCTTCTCGGTGCTCGGGCCGGCGGCAGCGGCGCGCTCGGCCTGAGCCATGAGCTTCACGACCGTCTCCGACGGCTGGGCGCCCTTGCCGATCCAGGCCCTGATCTTGTCGGTCTCGAGCTGCACGGTTGCCGGCTCGGTCAGCGGGTCGTAATAGCCGAGGATCTCGAGAGCGCGCCCGTCGCGCGCGCGTCGCTTGTCGATGGCGATCACGCGATACGCGGGCCGCTTGGTGGCCCCGACGCGCGTCAGCCGGATTGCTACTGACAAGTGGTCATCACCTTTCGTGTGTGGCTTGCATTTGATGATTCATGCGGGCGCTCACGGCTCATCGACCGTCAGCACCGCGTGGAACTCGATCTGATCAGGTCGGGACGGAGCGGTCAGCCCGAAGCTCCCGACCTGCAAGAGGATATCGCGCGCGTCATCCGGCAGCTCGATTCCGTCCCCGAGCAGCGCGACGAGTGCGCCGACGTCGACGTACACCTCGGAGCCGGCACGCGTCCCGGCGAGGTCAAACGTGCGTGCGTAGTCGTCGCTGGCGGCGAGCGACGCGCCGCTCTCGTGGGCCTCGATCGCCGCGCCGATGTCGTCCGCGCCGAGACCGAGGATCACGGTGCCGTCGACCACCGCGTACGACACCTCGCCGATGTCGGGAATCGACAGTGTCGTGACCGTCGTGCCGTCGACATCGGTCTCGTCGCTCGCTCCGCCGATCGCGCCAAGCCGGTCCGCGACGCGCCCGAGCGCCTCCGCGGCGGCATCGGCATCCTCCGGTCGCAGCAGCAGCGTGCCGGTGGGCATATCACCGTCGACGCCCGTGATGGCGACCCCGACCTCGCGGTCAAGCAGCGGAAGAAGGTCGTTGTCGATATCGATCCCCAGCCCGAAGGCAGCCACCGCCCGGAGCGTGTCGAGGGTGCTGGCGATGTCCTCGCCGCCCGGCGCCGAGCCGGCGGCGTCCTCCGCGTCCTCGAGGATGCCGCGGAGCCCGAACAGTGCGACCTCGGCAACCGTGTCGGACGGCATCCATTCGGCCAGCGTGCTCGGCTCCGAGTTTGCGGGCGTGGCCGGCGCGGACGCGGAGTCGACCGCACCGAGCGGCGCGCTGCCGCTCACGCGCAGCCCGTCGCGCTCGGCCACCAGCACCGCGCTGGCGGTACGCGCCTCGGTGACCTCGCCGTCGACACCCGCCGCATCGGTGAGAGCCACCAAGTCGACGAAGGCCGACGCGAGGTGATCGGCCGGAAGCGCGTCCATGGCCGCACGGAAGTCGGCGCGATCGGCGAGCGAATCTGCGCCGCCGCTGGCATCGACCACCGCATGCACCTCATCCACCGAGGTGCCGATGACCAGCATGTCGTCGACGAAGGCGTACGTGGCCGTGTCGCCAACCTGGAGGTCGACGCCGCCATACGACTCAGCCGTGAACGTCTCCTCGCTGTCCCCCACGATCTCGGCGACCGATGCCCGTGCCGCCTCGGCGTCCTTGACCGCGGCGATGACGACCGTCTCCGCCTCGGCCGGATCGGCGCTTCCGGGACGACCGGCGACGGCAACCTGGTCGCCGAGCCAGGGCTTGACCTGGGTTCGGTAATCGAGCCCCGACCCGCTGAGCAGGTTCTGGACGATCTGGTCGACCTTCTCGTCAAGGCTCGCCTCGTCGGCGAAGCCGGGAAGCCGCCCGATCAGCCCCGACAGGTTCATCTGCTGGCCATTCGAGGGCTGGAGGTACAGGTTGACGTAGAAGGCGCTGTTCGCCGGCGCCAGCGCGGCGGCCCGATCGGCGCCTGCGGAGAAGAGGAAGAGGTAGCCGGCAACGACGGCAGCGCCGGTGAGGCCGATGAGCGTGACGAGGGCGATGACCAGGCGGTGCACGGTCAGCGACCGAGGAGGGCGCCGAGCCCCCCACCGAGGCGCGGCAGCTTGCCGCCGGAGAGCATCTTCATCATCTTCTGCATCTCGACGAACTGCTTCAGCAGCCGATTGACCTCGGCGGTCGACGTCCCGCTGCCGAGCGCGATCCGGCGCCGACGCGACGCCTTGATGATCTCCGGGCGCCGTCGCTCGTCGGGCGTCATCGAGTCGATGATGGCCTCGATCCGCTTCATCTGGCCGGAGTCGACGGCCTCCTGGGCGGCTCCGGCCATCTGTCCGGCGCCGGGGATCATGCCGACGAGCTGGCCGATCGGTCCCATCTTCTTGATCTGGTTGAGCTGGTCGCGGAAGTCCTCGAGGGTGAAGCGGTTCTCCATCATCCGCTTTGCCGTCGCCTCGGCCTCGGCCTGATCGACGTTCTCCTGGACCCGCTCGACGAAGGTCAGGATGTCGCCCATGCCCAGGATGCGCTGTGCAAGGCGGTCGGGGTGGAAGGGCTCGAGGCCATCGGTGCGCTCCCCCGTCCCGAGGAACGATACCGGCAGGCCCGTCGCGGCCCGGATGCTGAGTGCGGCACCTCCGCGGGCATCGCCGTCCATCTTCGTCAGCACGAGGCCGCTGATCGGGAGCTTGGCGTGGAACGCCTCGGCCACCTTGACCGACTCCTGGCCGGTCATGGCATCCACGACGAGCAGCGTCTCGGACGGCATGACCGATCCGGAGATGCGCACCAGCTCATCCATCATCGCGTCGTCGACGTGGAGCCGGCCGGCCGTGTCCAGGATCATCACGTCGAGGCCCCGCTGCTTCGCGACGTCCAGGCCCGATCGGGCGACCTCCAGTGCCGGTGTGCCGACCGACCGCGTGTGGACTTCGACGCCGATCTGGTCGCCAAGCTGCACGAGCTGGTCGACCGCGGCCGGCCGATAGACGTCGGCCGCGACGAGGAGTGGCTTCTTGCCCGTCTTGCGGAGCCGGACGGCGAGCTTCGCGGCCGTGGTCGTCTTCCCGGAACCCTGCAGGCCGACCATCATCACGACCGATGGCCGGGCGTCGAGGCGCAGCTCGTGCCGTTCTCCACCGAGCACGGCGACCAGCTCGTCGTGGACGATCTTCACGATCTGCTGCCCGGGATTCAGGCCGCTCAGAAGGTCGGTACCGACGGCCCGCTCGCGGACGTGCGCCACGAAGTCCTTGACCACGCGGAAGTTGACATCCGCCTCGAGCAGTGCAAGGCGGATCTCCCGCAGCGCGACGTCGAGGTCGGCCTCGGTGATGCGTGCCTTGCCACGAAGACGCTCGGTGATGCCCTGCAGGCGCGCAGAGAGGGATTCGAACATGAAGCAACCGATACGGGAGTCAGGTCCGGCGCCAGGCGGCCGGCAAACGGCTGCCCATTCTAGGGGTCGTCGCCCGCGCGGGCAACGCGGCTCCTACCCGGCGAAGAGCCACTCCACGAACGCATCCGGGTCGAATGGCGCAAGGGCGTCGATCTCCTCCCCCACCCCGGCGAACACGATCGGCACGCCCAGCCGATCGGATGCGGCCAGCGCCACGCCACCCTTGGCGCTCCCGTCGAGCTTCGTCAGCACGATGCCCGTCACGCCGACCTCACGGCTGAAGGCCTCGGCCTGGAGGATGCCGTTCTGCCCGGTCGTCGCGTCCAGTACGAGGAGGACGTGTCGTGGCTGGCCCGGCATCCGGCGCTCGATGACGCGGCGAATCTTGGCCAGCTCGTCCATGAGCTGCTGCTTGTTCTGCAGGCGTCCCGCGGTGTCGACCAGGACGGCGTCGAGGTTGCGCGACTCGGCGGCGGCGACCGCGTCGAAGGCAACCGCGCCCGGATCGGCGCCGGGACGCTGGGCGATCACCGGCACGCCGACCTGCTCGCCCCAGATGCGCAGCTGCTCGACGGCGGCGGCGCGGAACGTGTCAGCCGCGGCCAGCGCCACGCTTCGGCCCTCGCTCACCAGCCGATGCGCCAGCTTGGCGATCGTCGTCGTCTTCCCGGTGCCGTTGACGCCGACGAAGAGGATGACCGATGGCGGATCGCCCAACACGAATCCACCCGACCCGACCCGGACCAGGCGGTCGCGGATCTCGGTGGCCAAGGCGCGCCGCACGTCGTCACCGGTTCGGCCTCCGTCATCCCTGAACCGGTCGCGGGCCGCGTCCACGAGCTCCAGCGTCGCCTCGGCGCCGACGTCGGCGCCGATGAGCGCCTCCTCCACTTCGTCCCAGGTCGCGTCGGTCGCGGGCGCGCCCCCGCCGAGGATGGAGCGCAGGCGGGTCCCGAACCCCGACGGGCGTGCCCGCAGGCCCATGCCGGTCGGCTCGCGGCGTGGACGGGCCATCGTCATCGGCGCAGGGGGCTGTGGCGACTCCTCGGGTGGCGGCTGCGGCTCGGCGCGGCGGCGTCGGAACACCTAGGCGCTCACCTCGAGCGGCACGTCGGCAAGCCGCAGCGAGAGCACGCGGCTGACGGCAGCATCGGTCATGGTCACTCCGTAGATCGTGTCGGCCACCTCGATCGTGGCGCGGTTGTGGGTGATGACGACGAAGTCGATCGACTCGCTCAGCTTTCGCAGCGCCTGGGCAAAGCGGCCGATGTTCGCCTCGTCCAGCGCGGCGTCGACCTCGTCGAGGATGCAGAACGGTACAGGGTTGACGGTGAGCATGGCGAACAGCAGCGCCACGCCCGTGAGTGCGCGCTCGCCGCCGGACAGCATCGCCAGCCGCTGCAGGCGCTTGCCTGGCGGGCGCACCACGATCTCGATGCCGCCTGGAGCGTCACCATCGGCCTCGTCGGCCAGCTGAAGGCTGGCAGAACCACCGGCGAACAGGAGCTGGCAGTACTCGTCGAACTTCTCGCCGATCGCGCGGAAGGCCTCGTCGAACTGGCGGGTGATCTCGGCGTCGAGGGTTGCGATCAGCTCCTCGGTCGATCCGATGGCCGCGCGAAGATCGGCATCCTGGGTGCTCATCTCTTCAAGGCGGCCCGCGACCTCACGGTGCTCCTCCACCGCGAATGGGTTGACCGATCCGATCTGGGACAGCGTTCGGCGCACGCGGCGGAGCTCCGCCTCGAGCTGCTCGTCATCGAGCGCATCGATCTCCTCCGTCGGCGGCTCCGCATCGGTCTCCGGCAGGCCCTCGAGCGCCAGCTCCCGCTCGCGCCGCAGCGCGGAGAGTGCCTCGTCGCGGCGCGACGCCTCGATCGCGGTCGCCTGCGCGGCGCGCTCGAGCTCAGCGAGCCGGCCTCCGGCGCCGCCCTCGGATCGCTCGAGCTCGAGAAGCTCGCGCCGGCGCATGGCTCGCTCCGCTTCGGCCCGTTCCTGAACCGTGGCGGCCTCGGTGTCGGCCGCGCGTGCCTCATCCGCGGCGGCAGCGTGGGACGCGCGTTCGGCGTTCAGCTCGTCGAGCGTCCGCCGACGCTCGGGCAGCGCGGCGCTCAGCTGGGCGACCCGCGCCTCGCGCAGGCCGCGGTCACGTCGACGCCCCGAGATGCGCGTCTCGAGCGCCTCGGCCGCACCACGCGTCGCGGTCCACCGCTCGCGTGCCTCGTCGCGACGCTTCGCAAGGGCGTCGCGGTCGGCGCGGGCCCGCGACGCAAGCTGCTCGAGCCGGCCGAGGTCCGAGCCCGACTCGTCGACGGCCCGCTCATCGGCACCGGCCGGTGCCACCAACCCGGCGAGCTCCGCTTCGGCGCGCCCCATGCGCTCCCCGTGACGGCGGGTCGCGGCCTCGGCCGCGTCGAGCTCGTCACGCGCCCGTCGCATGGCGCGCTCGGCCTCTTCGTGGCGCTCACGTTGAGCGACGTGGCGGTCACGCGCGGCGCGCAGCCGCTCGGCGGCGTCATGCGCGGCACCCTGCGCGGCGGACAGCTCCGACTCCATTGCCCGAACCGCGTCCGCCAGCTCGCGCCGGCGCGCGTGGGCCCGCGCCGCGGCGCCACCGGGCGCCTCCGCTCGCCCGCGCAGGAGGATCCCCCGCGTGTCCGCCAGGTCGCCGTCGGGAGTCACGGCCGCCCAGCCGGCGGGTAGCGCCCGCCAGCCGCGCACGAGCTCGTCAACCCCGGCGGCGACGACGGTGCGGCTGAACGCGAGTGGGGCATCGGCCAGGCCGATCCACTCGTCGAGCGTCCGGCTGCCGCCGACCGCCGCGAGCGCGCGATCCCGGCCGTCGCCCTCGCCCCGGCCGCTGCCGAGCAGCCGTGCGGCACCTCGGGCGCCGCTCAATACCGTGCTCGGGTCGGCGTCGTGCCACAGCAGCGCCGAGTCGAGCTCGCCGCCGACGACCGCCTCGATGGCCGCCCACGACTCCTCGGGCGCATCGATCGCGTCGAGCAGTGTCGGCCACCCCGCCGCAGCCAGGCGCCGACCAAGGCGGCTGCCGGCATCGTGTGGCTCCTCCACCGCGGCCAGCTCGGCACGGACCGCGCGCAGCCGCTCGGTGAGATCCACGACCCGATGCCGTGTGGTGTCGGCCTCCGCCTGCGCGGCGTCGCGCTCGGTCCCGGCACGGTCAAGGTCGCCCGATGCTGCCTCCAGCTCGCCGCTGGCACGGTCGCGCGCCGCCTCGGCCGCCCCGACACGCCCCCGGGCCTCCTCGAGCGCGTTCCGCGCCGCCTCGTGCTCGCGCGAGAC
>JAICRD010000215.1 GCA_025937535.1 Chloroflexota bacterium
TAGGCCGATCCTCGAGCGCCACCTGGTCTGCATCTGAGAGGGGCGGCCACCGAACCTGATGAGGCCGCGCCGCGTACTTACTGCGAGCAGCCAAGGACCGACCGATGAAGAAGCAGCCACCGACCGAGCGCGATGGCGCGCGGATCCATGACATTCGCGTGGCCGATGCGGAGGCGTACCTGGTCGAGCCGATCGGCGGCGGACGTGGACCGGCGCTGCTGTTGCTCCACTGGTTCGATACCGAGGCGCCGGATGGCAACCGCACCCAGTTCCTGGACGAAGCGGTCGAGCTGGCGCGCGACGAGGGCTTCGTCTCGATCCTGCCGCAGGGACTGTTCCCGTGGGCCGGCGACCCGACCGATGCGACTGCGGACGTGAGGCGAATCCGCGCCGAGGTCGCCCGGTACGGCATGGCGCTGGACCACCTGGCCCAACGCGCCGACGTCGATGCGAGCCGCATCGGTCTCGTCGGCCACGATTTCGGAGGCATGCACGGCGTCCTTCTCGCCGCGGATGACGCCAGGATCGCGGCAGCGGTCGTCATCGCCGCCACGCCGCGCTGGGGGGACTGGTTCCTTCCCTTCTGGCGGATCGACGGCGACCGATTCGAGTACCTGAGAACGCTGAGCGACGTCGATCCGATCAGCCGCGTCGGCGACCTCGCGCCCCGGCCGCTCCTGCTGCAATTCGCCCGCAACGACTTCTTCATCGCGGCCATGGCAGGGATGGAGCTGCACCGGGCGGCCGGTGAGCCGAAGGAGATGCGCGCCTACGATGCCGACCACGGCCTCCGCGATGCGCAGGCGCGGGCGGATCGACGGGAGTTCCTGGTGCGGACGTTATCGGCTACAGGGCCAGCGGGAGCTGCTCGGGCTGCGGCGGCGGACTGAGGAGGATGCGACGACGGTCCGCGATGCCCGCGCCCCGCTTCACCGCACCGACCCGGGCCTCGATCGGTGCGGCGTCGGCGCGTCGCAGATAGCCCGATCCGTCGGCGGGGTAGAGGCGCTGATACCGAGCGAGCTCATCGGGCCACTCGCGCTCGAGCACTCCGAGGAAGTGCTCCCGCGTCCCGGCCCGAAGGTTGAGCACGTTCGACCAGCTGTGGGTTGCACCGGCGTCGCGTGCGGCCCGCATCACGGCCGCCAGCGAGCGTGCCGAATCGGTCAGCCCGGGGAGGATGGGCGCAACCGCCACGCCCGCGGCAATGCCGGCATCGGTCAGCAGGCGGATCGCTCGCAGGCGCTGGCGCGGTGGCGCGACGCCCGGCTCGAGCCGTGCGCTCAGCTCCTCGTCGAGCGTCGCGATGCTGATGCTGACGCGCACTGCAGCTCGTCGCGATGCCCCCGCCAGCACGTCGATGTCGCGCACGATCAGCGGTCCGCGCGTGATGAGGTCGAGCGGTGTCCTGGCCTCGCCGAGTGCCACGAGGCACTCGCGAGTGAGCCTGTACCGTCCCTCAGCCGGCTGGTACGGATCGGTCGCCGCCCCGATCGCCACCGTCTCGCGGCGCCAGCTGCGTCGCGAGAGCTCGGCGCGCAGTACCTCGACGACGTTCACCTTCACCCGGATGTTCGTGCCGTAGCGCTCGTCCGATGGCCGGTCGGCGCGGCGTTCGAAACCGCGCACGTAACAGAAGGCGCAGCGGTGCGCGCAGCCCATGTACGGATTGAGGCTCCATCTGAAGCCCATCCCGGTGACGCGGTTGAGCGCCGTGCTGCACGGCTCCTCGCGGTAGACGGTCCGCATCCGCTCAATATAGAACAGACGTTCGCTGTCGCATCTCGTTGACATAGCCCTTCAGGCCCATTGCGCTGGATCGGCGACCGGTGAGACGGTGAAATCCCGTTCACCAGAGGGGACACGCCGATCGTCACCATCCGCTGCCCGCGCCCCGGTCATGCCGGCTCGCACGTTGTCCGTGCTGGCCGCTACGCGACGGCCGAACACCGCCGCCAGCTCTTCCTGTGCCGGCCGCGGTCGGGGACGCCGCACCGCTTCGCAGGCCCGCTCGCTCGCGAGGTCCTGAAGCACGGCACGACCTGCGTCGAGTGCCTGACCGAGCTGGACGTTCACGAAGGTCCGCCCTACCCGCGCCGCTACCAGTTCCCGGCGCGCCAGATCGCTGAGGCGCTGGTGGAGGTCGGCCGCGGCACCTCGTACCGCGCCGCCGCGGAGATCGCCAGAACCAAAGCGAACCGCCAGCGTCGCAACGCGCTCGCGCCGGCCTATGGCGCCAACGGCCAAGTCGTCGGCGACTGGGTCGAGGCGTTTGCGCCGGTCATCTGGGAGCGCGTGGGACCTTCGGCGTGGCCGCCGGTCATCGCCGTCGATGAGCTGCCAGTGAACGGCTCGCGCAAGGTGGGCAACCGCCTGTACTCGATCCTCGGCGCCCAAGGCTACCCGAGGCGGGATGTCAGCCGGCCGTGGCTGTTCGACGCCGTGCCGAATGCCACGATCCCGGCCATGACCGCCTTCCTGCGCTCGCTGGACGGCGAGCCCGAGGTGGTCGTGTGCGACCAGTCACAGGCTTGGATCCAGGCGGTCAAGCGCGCATGGCCGACCAACACGCCCGAGATCGTGTTGAGCGAGTTCCACGTCGGCCGCCAGCTCGACTTCGTGCTGCGAAGCGTCGCGCGGCCCGACGGCGATCCGTTCTGGGATCTCCGCGCTCGCGCCTTCTACGACGCGGCGTGGTGGACCGCCTTCGAGGCTGCGGCGCGCCTCGTCGCCGATCGCCGTCTTGAGGCGTGGCTCGACCGGATGGGGCCAACGGTCCTGCGCCAGCTCAACCTCCACGCCGCCCGTCACCTGCCGCGATCGACCGGGGGGATCGAGGGCAGCCTCAAGGAGGTCGGCCGCCGCATTGGCGATCGCTTCTCGCTCTACACCAACCGCGAACGGCTCCGTCGCGCCCTGCGCCTCATCACGCTCGACATGCGTAGGGACGCTGACGCTCGAGTGTGGTCACGGCACATCCGAACGTGGCTGGACGCCGGTCAATCCCTGGCAGCCCAGCGTTCGATCACGGATCCAGTCGGAGAGTCCTCCCTCCGACGTTCGTAGAAGGCCAGCTACATTCCCCAGGTCTGCGGCGGCGGGCTGCCATCCCAAATCGTGTTGAAGGTCGAGCAGCTGGGGCACCTCCCACCGTATCCGGGCAACTCACGACTCCGCGAGAGACTGGTGTCACCACCGAGCCACACGCGAGCCTCGAAGGTCGCTCCGCACTCAGCGCACGTCAGTCGCCACACGCCTCGTCGAAGGACCCAGTCGAGCGGGTTCATTGGGAAGATGCGCTCTGCGTGGCGGGCGGGTATGCGGCGGTCGGTCATGCGGCCAGCGTCATCGGCCACACGGA
>JAICRD010000237.1 GCA_025937535.1 Chloroflexota bacterium
AGCCTCGGCGCATGACTCGCATCCTGTTCTCAGGGGGACGCGTGGTCGACGGCACGGGTGCCGACCCAGCCGATGCCGACGTGGTCGTCGAGGATGGGCGGATCGTCGAGGTCGGACCCGGGCTGGACGGTGACGAGCGCGTCGACGTCACCGGGAAGGCGCTCCTGCCGGGGATGTTCGACTGCCACACCCACGTCGCCTTCAGCACCATCGACACGATGCGGCGCATCCAGACGCCATTCAGCTATCGCTTCTACCAGGCGATGCACAACCTCGAGGCGACGCTGCGCATCGGCATCACGACGGTGCGCGACGCCGGCGGGGCGGATCTCGGGGTGAAGCAGGCGGTGGAGGACGGCCTCATCCGCGGCCCTCGGATGCAGATCAGCCTCGGCATGCTGAGCCAGACCGGCGGCCACGGCGACGGCTGGCTGCCGTCTGGCGCGAACCTGCGCCTCGACTCGCATCCCGGCGTGCCGAACACGATCGTCGACGGCCCGGACGAGATGCGGGCCAAGGTGCGGGAGCTGGTGCGCATGGGGGCCGACGTCATCAAGGTCGCCGTCTCGGGCGGCGTGCTCTCGCCCCGCGACAAGCCGACGCACGCGCACTTCCGGCTCGAGGAGCTCAAGGTCCTGGTGGAGGAGGCGACCGCCGCGGGCATCTGGGTCATGGCGCACGCGCAGGCGACGCCCGGCATCAAGAACGCGATTCGCGCCGGCATCCGCTCGATCGACCACGGCATCTACCTCGACGACGAGGCGATCGAGATGATGCTGGCCCGCGGCACCTGGCTGGTGCCGACGCTGGTGGCACCGCGCGGCGTCATCGATGCGGCGGCAGCGGGCGCCGCCATCCCAGAGGCATCGGTCGCGAAGGCGCACGAGGTTGCCGAGATCCATCGTGCCTCCTTCGCGAAGGCCGTCGAGGCCGGGGTGAAGGTCGCCATGGGCACCGACTCGGGCGTGACGCCGCACGGGAACAACCTGCGGGAGCTGCAGCTCATGGTGGAGGGCGGCATGACGCCGATGCAGGCGATCGTGGCGACCACCCAGTCCGCGGCGGAGCTCATGGGCCTCGAGGAAGAGCTGGGCACGCTCGAGCCCGGCAAACGCGCCGATCTCGTGGTGGTCGACGGGGATCCTCTCGACGTCGCGACGCTGACCGACCGGATCGAGGCGGTGTACCAGGACGGCGCCCGGGTCGTCTAGGGCAGCTCGCCTCGCTCGTCGGCCCGCGTCAGCGCATCACGCGCCGCGCTGCGTCCGGCATTCCAGGCCTGCCACGCCGTCAGGCCGGTGTCGCGTCGCAAGTCGTCGAGGCGGAAGCCGAGCTGCATGCGGAGGAACTCGGCGGCGGATTCATCGAGGCGCGGAATGGCGCGGAGCAGGGACGGGATGGCGTCGTCGTCGAGGCTGGCCAGGTACACCTCGTCCAGGCCGCTCTGTCCGTGGTCGGGCACCAGGCTCGGGTCGAGCACGCGTGCCACGTTCTGCTCGGTGATGAACCGGACCGGGCCGATGACGTTCAGCGCCAGGCCGATGACGAGCGCGGTGACGATGACCACGTGGCCGATCCAGCGGACGCGATCGGTCGCCAGTGTGATCAGCAGCGCGACGACCATGACCGCCAGCAACCCGATGGCCGCGACGACGTACAGCCGCAGCTCCGTCCAGCCGTAGGCCTCCTGGTACAGCCGGAGGCGCATGGCCGCCGATGCCAGGACGACGCCGGTCAGCGCGGCCAGTGCCATTGCGGAAACCACCGCGCGTCGCGTGCGCTCGGGCGCCAGGCGATCGGCGATGACGACCAGCCCACCGGCCATGACCGCGACCGCCACGAGCTCGAAGAAGCCGCGGCGCGCGTAGTCCGAGTAGGTCAGTCCGGCCGCGCTCATGGTGTCGAGGCCACCGAACAGGTACGCCGCCTGGAGCGCCACGAAGGCGGCGAAGACGATGTCCACGGCGACCATGACGATCACGATCTCGGTGATGCCCAGGTGCCAGCGCGAGCTCTGCTCCTCCTCGGCGGTATCGACGCGGGGCGTGGAGGCCGCCAGTGAAAGCGCCCCGGCTGCCAGCCAGGCAAGCACCAGGGCGAGCGCCATGCGCCAGCCGATGTCGCCGAGGTCGAGCTCGAAGCCGAACAGGTCGTCCACGATCTGGCCGAAGATCGCATCGGCCGACGCGAAGAGCGCGACGAAGACGAGGACGACCGGGATGGCGATCACCAGGCCGCGGATGACCGGCATCGCGCTCGAGGTGCGCTCACCGACCGCCGCTCGTGGCGGCAGGGCGCGCATCGCGGATGCGAGTGCCTGGACGGCGCCCCCCACGATCCAGCCGATGGTCGACAGCGCCAGCCCGATCACAGTGCCAATCGGCCGCGGTACAACGGACCGGCCACCGAAGGTGGTAACCGCAGCTCCGGCGAGCGTGATGGAGGTCAGGAAGTCGAGGGCAACCAGCGTCGCATCGGCGCGAACGGCCGCGAAGGCTGCGAAGGCCAGCGCGGCCGGCGCGAGCCACAGGTCGAGGCGGTTGAGGGGCTCCCGGCGGAGGCGCCAGGCCGCCGCC
>JAICRD010000165.1 GCA_025937535.1 Chloroflexota bacterium
GATGCGGGACCGTTTCAGCCGCGACTTCGGAGCTCGCGTTGTACGCGTCTCCGACGAAGTCGAAGCCACCCTTCACCTTCGGCGCATTCGGCCCGAAGAATCCGCTGCGGTCAGGGCGCGCGTCGCCCCTATCGGCCTGCGCGAAGGCCTTGACCGTCCCAGGACCGCCGAAATTGGCGTGCGTGTAGTCGATTCCGGTGTCGATGATCGCGACCTTCACGCCCTCGCCGTGGAAGCCGAGATCCTCCCAGACCTGCGGACCACCGATGTACGGGACAGCCACCGCGTTCTCGATCGTGTGCACCTCGAGGGCGCGGACCGCCACGACGTTCGGCAGGGTCGCCAGCGACGCTGCGCCGTTGCGAGCGATGCGCACGCGCATTCCGTTGTAGGCGGACTGCAGCTGGCTGAGGACCTGGCCGCCGCGCGCAGCGATGTCGTCCTTGATGGCGTCCTGCTCGGCCTTCAGATCGGCCTTGATGGTGTCCTTCTCGGCCTTCGAGAGCTTGGCGCGAGACTGCGCCTGGTGGACTGCGACAGGGTCGCCGTCGAGCTGAACCATGACGTTGACGAGCCTGGAGTCATCCAGGCCTGCCGGCAGAATCTGCGGATCGACCGTGCCCTGGATCTGGCTTCGCTCGAAGCGATCAGCGCCGCTTGGGTCTTGGGCGGACGCAGCCATCGGAAATGCGAGCGACAGGACGCTCAGTAACACGAGTAGTCGTCGTACCACGAACTCGGAAACCTCCGCTCGGGCAAAGGGGGACAACGACCGCTGGTTGGGCGGCCGGACGAGTGGGCGTCGTACCGGCTCGGTCGATAGGCGTCTCCCCCGCCAGGGCCGCTGGGACCCGTGGGCGGTTGCGGAGGGGGTTGGGTGGCGGGATGCTAATGGTTGCTGTTGCTTCACGTCAATTGTCGGTTGACATTGCGCCCGGCGTGAACATCTACTCGTCGGTCTTCGACGAGGAGACGGGCGTCCTCGGCTGGGCCATGTTCCAGGGCACCAGCATGGCGACGCCGCACGTCGCCGGCGCGGCCGCTCTGCTGCTCGACCAGAACCCGAATCTGACGCCGGCGGACGTCAAGTCCCTCCTCGGCAACAATGCCGAGCGCAACGTCTGGGCCGATTTCGTCGACGGCACTCTGGCCGGCCTCATGGATCGTGGCGGCGGACGCATCGATCTCGCTCGCGCGAGCGCAGCGACCGTCACCTTCGACCCGATGTCGCTGAGCTTTGGGATCAGCAATGGCAACCGACCGGTCAACGAGTCGATCAGCGTGACCGTCCGCAACCTGTCGGCGACCGCCAAGGAGCTAAGCATCAGCGGGGGCACGGAAGCGATGACGTTCCCGTCGACCGTGACAGTGCCCCGGTGGAACGGCCACGTTCATCGTCAGCCTGGCGACTCGCGGGTTCGCCGAGGAGGAAGGCGACCTGACGATCAGCGACGGTACGACGACGTACCTGGTTCCGTTCTGGTACTCGAACGGGAACTGACCCCCGACAGCCACTTCGACGCCCCGGCAGGCTCGGAGCCCGCCGGGGCGTTCGCTATTTCGCGACGAGCGCGCTGATCAGTCGCGACATCACCAGTGCCGAAACGTCGTTGACGTCGAACGCCGGGACGTACTCCGTGAAGACCGCACCGACCAGGCGCGCACCGATGCCTCTGAGCAGAAGGAGGCCCTCGACGTACGAGAGTCCACCGGGTGCCTGCGCGGAGACGGCGGGAAAAACCGATGGGTCCAGGCCGTCGCAGTCGAAGGCAACAAAGACCCGTGCGTCCGTCGGGATCTGATCGACCACCCAGGCAACGCCGCGTTCGTGGAGCTCGCGCGCCGTCACAAGCACGTTGCCCGCAGCACGCGCATCCTCGACGTCGGCGGGACGCGCCGATCCAACGCCCCGCAGGCCGACCTGGATGATCCGCTCGACATGCGCCATCTCTGACGCACGACGCATCGGCGACGAATAGCCCTCGCGCACGCCATCGACCTCGTCGCGAAAGTCGAGGTGGGCATCGACCTGAACCACGGTGATGGGACCTCGGTCCGCGAGTCCACGAATGACCGGGATGGTGACCGAGTCGTCGCCACCGATGCAGATGGGTATCGCGCCGCGGCGCACGATAGACACGACCGCTTCGGAAGTGCGCGCCGAGTTGCCAGCGCCGTCACCCGCCTCACCGGGGACGTCGCCGGCGTCCGCCATGGGTCGCAGGGTCATCGGCCCGTCGAGGTCGAAGTCCCAGTGATCGCGAAAGCGAGCCTGGCGCTCGGATCGATGACGAACCGCGTCGGGCGCGTCGGCGCATCCGGCCGTGGTGCCGCGGGTCGGGTAAGGCCAGCCATGCGGGACGCCAAGGATGGCCACCTCGGCCTCGAGCTGGCTCAGATCGGTCTCGACCTCCGCGCCGAAGAAGCCGGTGGCCGGCTGGTTGGTGAGCATCCGGCCGACTTTACGAAGTCGCCACGGTGCGCGCGACGCAATCAGCGCAGCGGCCGACCAGGGTGACGTGACCGATGTCGACCTCGAAGCCGTCGGCGCCGCGCAGCGCTGCCGCGACGGCGGTGGCTCGCTCGTCCCCGATCTCCCACGTCGCCCCGCACTGGCGGCAATGGAGATGGCCGTGCTCGGCCGCCGGCAGCACGTGAAACTCCTCGCGGCCGTTCGCGTCGTGCCCATGGCGGACGAGGCCGAGCTCCTCAAGGACGTCCAGCGTCCGGTACACCGTCGACGGAATGGTCGAGGCATCGCGTCCGCGACAGCGCTCGACCAGCTCGGCACCGGTGACGTGCCCATCCGCCCCGGCGAGAACCTCGATCACGGTCCGGCGCTGCGGCGTCCAGCGCAACCCGCGGCGGCGCAGGCGATCGCTGACGCTGCTCCACGGCTCAGGCAGTGATTCGACGGCCATGCGCACTAGTGTATGCTTTCACCTCGCTATTGCAACGAGTCGCAATAGTCACCGGAGGACCCATGGGCCAGCTTCTCGCGCTCGCCGGATTCGGATTTCTGCTCGGCATGCGCCACGCCACCGACGCCGATCACGTGATCGCGGTGACCACCATCCTCAACCGCAGCCGCCGCTTCGCGCACACGACGCTCATCGGCGCGCTGTGGGGCCTGGGTCACACGATCACGGTCGTGATCGTCGGCGTGGCGATCATCGTCTTCAACGTCGTCATCCCGCCGCCGGTCGGACTGGCGATGGAGTTCGCCGTGGCGCTCATGCTCATCGCGCTCGGCGTGCTGAACTTGACCGGCGCGATGAGCGCCATCACCGAGCGCTTCACGCCTCCCGCGCCGATGCACGGGCACGACCACGAGCACCTTCACGCGCACGACGATTCGAGCGAGCACGCGCACGGCCATGCACACCTGCACGGCCATGGGAACGACCCGCATCTCGGCGGCCCGGCGGGCGTCGTTGCGACGTTCGGCTGGTACCAGCTCATGCGACCCGTGGCCGTCGGCCTCGTCCACGGCCTCGCGGGCAGCGCGGCGGTCGCCCTGCTCGTTTTGGCGACCATCCAGGACACCGGCACCGCCCTCGTCTACCTCGTTATCTTCTGCCTCGGGGTGGCTGCCGGCATGGCGG
The DNA here is from genome assembly GCA_025937535.1 of Chloroflexota bacterium. Classification (GTDB taxonomy): domain Bacteria; phylum Chloroflexota; class Limnocylindria; order QHBO01; family QHBO01; genus JACDBZ01. Next base: position 3,606 of record JAICRD010000165.1, read on the forward strand.
TGCTGACCACGGTGATCGGCCTTCCGTTCTGGGTCGCGCGAGCGCGATCGAACCAGATCAATCGCCTGCTCACCATCGGCTCAGGGCTGCTGTCGCTGGCGTTCGGCCTATACCTCGCCTATCAGATCGGCTTCGTCGACGGCCTGTTCACCGGCGACTTCCACTGGGAACCCGCCTAGACCGCTGACGTTGCCTCGGGCGCGACAATGATCGTCGTACGCCCGAGAGCTCCTGAGACCGATGACGACGCGCGCCGACGCGCTCCCCCGGCGCCCAGCCCCGTGGTGGTGGCTGCTGCTGCTTGTCCTGCCGCTGCTCGGGCTGACCCTGCTCATCGCGCGTCCGGAGCTCGACCTGGAGTGGAAGCACCAGCCGAGCCACTTCTGGCTGGTCCTCACCGTCGCGGTCGTGAACGTGGCGCTCGCCTACTTCACGAACGAGGCGGCCATGCGGCGCGGCGATGCTCGGCTGGTCCTGATCTCGCTCGCCTTCGGCACGAGCGCGGGCTTCCTGGGCCTTCACGCGCTCGCCACGCCGGGCGTGCTGCTGCCGGCCTCGAACCTGGGGTTCGTGATCGCCACGCCTGTCGGCCTCACGATCGCGGCTGGGCTCGCCGCTGCCTCCGCCCTGCCGCTTGCCGGGCCGCGTGGCGGATGGGTGCTGCGACGGGCGCGCGCGTTGCGCATCGGCCTCGTGGTCGTTCTCGCCATCTGGGGCGTCGCGTCCCTGCTTCGGCTGCCGCCCTTCGCGGCCGAGGCGCCGCCGGCCGAGGTCGCACCGCCGCTTCGTGTTGGCGCCGCCATGGCGGTGGCCCTCTACGCCTTCGCGGCGTGGCACTTCACGCGGCTCTTTCTCGCGCGCCAGCGGCCGCTGCTGCTGGCCATCGTCGTGGCGCTCGTCCTCCTTGCCGAGGCGATGATCACCGTCGTCTTCAGCCGCGACTGGCACCTGTCGTGGTGGGAGTGGCACGTCCTCATGGCCATCGCGTTCGGCACGGTGGCATTCGGCGCGAGGGTCGAGTATCAGCGTGAGGGCTCGCTGACCGGCGCCTTCGGCGGGCTGTACCTGTCCGGCACCCTCGAGCGCCTGCACCGATGGCACGCCGATGCGCTGTCCGACCTCGCCGCCGCTCGAGCGAAGGGCGAGTCGACGGAGCCGGTCCTTCGCCGCCTGCGGATGGACGGGGCGACCACGGAGGAACTCGCGCTGCTCGAGCGTGCCAGCGGCGAGCTGGAGCGCGTCGACCAGCTCTTCCGGCCGTACCTGCCGCAGCAGTTCGCCGAGCGAGCGCGCACCGACCCCGCCCGCGCGCGGCTCGGCAGTGGCGAGGAGC
>JAICRD010000064.1 GCA_025937535.1 Chloroflexota bacterium
GACATCGGTGACGACGACACCGGAGCCGGATTCGGCGACGAGTGGGTAGGCGCGCGTGAGGGAGGGGCTGGCGACGGCCTCGTCGCGAGCGATCAGCTCGCGGGCGCGCGGCCCGGGGAGCTCAGTCTGGATGTGCGGCGCTGCCTGCTTCGGCGCAGCCGCAGTCGAGGTGGTGTCCTCGGTGATGGTCATCGGTGTAGCACTCCGATATCGGAGCGGCGCGTCCTGCCCGCGCACCTTGGCTAGACCCACCCATCGTACCAGCCGGACTCGGTCAGCTCCGCTCGCTCGAAAATGCCTCACCGATGAGACCGCGGCGTTTCAGGCGTAATGAGCGGTGGAGGAGCAGGTTTCAAGTCGCGAGCTGCGAGTGGAAATTTGCTCGCCCCGCAGCACGTTAGAAGGGACCTTGGGCCGTGAGGGCGCCACGCCAAGCTCAAATCGAGGGATCAACGATGCTCATTGACCGTCTAATGTGCGCCGTAGAGCGCAGCTTTCAAGTCAGCGGCCGGCTCAAGCCTCGATGGTCGCGCCGACGAGCCCCGGGCCGGCATAGATCATCCCCGTCCACAGCTGCACGAGGTCGGACCCCGCGGCGAGCAGGCGTCGAGCGTCCTCGGCGGAGCCGATGCCGCCGGAGGCGACCACCGCGAGGCCACGGCCTGAGACGGCTTCGACCGTGGCCAGCGTCCGATCGAGCAGCGGGTGGCCTGAGAGGCCGCCGGTCTCGGAAGCGGCCGCCGAACGAAGCCCCACTCGAGCGGTGGTGGTGTTCGACACGATGACGCCCGCCGCACCCGCCGCGGCGACGGCATCGGCCAACGTGTGGCGCAGCGAAGTATCGAGATCCGACGACAGCTTCACCAGCAGTGGCGGTTGTGGGGCGGCCTTGCGCACGACGGAGAGCAGCTCGGTCAGTCGGTCGGGGTCCTGGAGGCCGAGCAGTCCCGGCGTGTTCGGCGAGCTGACGTTGAGGACCAGATAGTCGGCGACGTTGGCGACGGCACCAGCCGCAGCCGCGTAGTCATCGGCGGCTCGCTCGTCAGGTGTGTCCCGGTTGCGGCCGATGTTGACGCCCACGACGAAGTTGTCGGGCAGATGCGGGCGCGCATCGGCGATGCGGCGCGCCAGCGCATCGGCTCCGGCGTTGTTGAAGCCCATGCGGTTGATGAGCGCCTCGTCGGCAGGCAGGCGGAAGAGGCGCGGCCGGGCATTGCCGGCCTGCGCACGCGGAGTCACCGTGCCGAGCTCGATGAACCCGAGTCCGAGCGCCGCCCAACCGCGGATGGCGACGCCGTCCTTGTCGAAGCCCGCACCCAGGCCGACGCGGTTGCGGAACTGGAGCCCCATCAGCTCCACCGGCGAGGTCCTGTCGGGGGAAGCGCCGGACGCGAAGGGCGCGAGCGCCCGGCCGACCGGCGAGCCGAGCAGTCGGAGGGTCAGCTGGTGGATCGACTCCGCATCGGCCAGGAAGAGGAGCGGACGGACGGCGCGATATGCCGCCATGCGCCAGCCCGCCATCGGTCAGTCGTCGCGAGCGCGCGGGAAGGCCATCTCCTCGGGATAGACCGGTGGCAGGCGCTCGGAGTCGTCGTTGACCGGGATCGGACGGCTCGGGTCGGGGTCCATGAACTCGTGCCAGACCTCCGCGCCGGCGGCCGGAGGGTCGTCCAGCTCCTTGATCGCCACGATGCCCTCGAAGCGGATCACGCCGGGCGCGCCGTCATCGGTCTCGTAGTCATCCTCGTAGTCCGGCGCCATCTCGACCGCTCTGCCGAGGGCGGCCTCCTCATCGGTGCCGTCAACAAGGATGACGCGGTCCTCGACGAGATCGACGTCGCTCTCGTCCGCCGAGAGATACGCGTAGCGGAGCTGAACCGCATACCAGCCCGAGGGCTCGACGTGGACCTCGTCGGTGTCGATGCGACCCATGAGGGTCCCTCCTATGCGCCGATGACGGTCAGTGGGTGCCTATTCGCCGATGACGGTCTGTGACTGCTCCCGCAGGAACTGCTGGACGTAGTACGGGCCGAGCCCGCCCTTGCCGGACGATCCCGATCCCTTCCAGCCCCCAAAGCTCTGAATGCCGGGCCAGGCGCCCGTCGTGGCGCCTGCGCGTCGGTTGACGTACACGACGCCCGCCTGGATGGTGTCGAGGAAGCGTCGCACCTCCGCATCGTCGCGGCTGAAGATGCCGGCGGTCAGGCCATAGGCCGTGTCGTTTGCCTCGTGGAGGGCCTGGTCGAGCGAGTCGACCTCACCGACGACGAGGAGCGGCACGAACAACTCCTCCTTGAAGAGCCGATGCTCCAGCGGCAGCCCGGTCACGACGGTGGGGGTCGGGAAGTAGCCGCGCTCGGCGTCGAGCACCTCGCCGCCGGTCTCGATGGTCCCCCCATCCTTCTTCGCCTCGGCGACGGCATCGGTGAACTTGTCGAGCGCGCGCTGGTTGATGACCGGCCCCATCCAGTTGTCGCGCTCGGTCGGGTCGCCGACCTTGATCGTCGACACCCTCTCGACCAGCTTGTCGACGAATTCGCGCGCCACCGCCTTCTCGACGTAGACGCGCGACAGGGCCGAGCACTTCTGGCCGTCGAAGCCGAAGGCCGATCGCATGGCGCCCTCGGCCGCGATGTCGAGGTCGGCGTTGCGCGTCACGATGGCGGGGTTCTTGCCACCCATCTCGGTGACGATCGGCCGGGGATAGTCCTTGGTGAAGCCGCGGTACAGCTTCATCCCGACCTCGTAGCTGCCGGTGAAGACCATGCCGTCGATGCCGGGGTTCTCCTCGAGCTCGGCGCCGACCGTGTCGCCCGTGCCGGTGACGAGGTTGAACACGCCGTCGGGGAGCCCTGCGTCACGCAGCGCCTCGCCGAACTTCCAGCCCGACAGCGGTGCGTCGGACGAGGGCTTGAGGACCACGGTGTTGCCCGCGATCATCGCGCCGCCGGCCGGGCCGCCAGCAAGCGCCATCGGGAAGTTGAACGGGCTGATGATGGCGAAGACGCCGTACGGGCGGAGCACGGATCGGGTTCGCTCAGCCTCGGACAGGGAGCCCATCGGCTTCACGAAGCCGTCGGCCTTCTCGAACTCGTCGCTGTAGTAGCGCAGCAGGTCGGCCGTCTCCTCGACGTCGCCGAGCGCCTCGAGCCGGTTCTTGCCGACCTCCAGCGCCATGAGCGCGGCGAGGTCGAACTGACGATCGCTGATGATCTCGGCCGCGCGTCGCATGATCGTCAGGCGCTCGCGCCACGGCGTGTCCCGCCACGCCGGGTAGGCCTCGCGCGCCGCGTCGATCGCGTCGCGGACGTCCTTTCGGGTTCCCTTCGGGAAGCGCGCCAGGACGAGGTCGCGATCGATCGGCGAGCGGTCCTCGAAGGTCTCGTCGGCGAAGCGTTCCTCGCTGCCGATGATCATGGGATAGGTCGTGCCGAGCTCCTCACGGGCGCGCTCGAGCGCCGCGTCGAAGGCGGACTGGAGCTCCTCGTTGTCGGCGGAGAGGGTCGCGTACGTGATCTTCATGCGTGGCGTGGTGGCCATCGGTGTGAAACGGTGCCTCCTGCGCTGAGGAAGGGATGCGCTGGCCCGTGCGGGCCCGCAGTTCGGCTCTTGAGGACGTCTCATTATCGCACCGGCGGGCATGAACGCCGATCTCGCCCATTGGTGATGCTGGTTTTAGACACGCCGAAGGCCAGGCTCCGGGGGGAGAAGAGCCTGGCCTTCGGACGAACAGGATCATATCGGCGGCGATTCACGGGGGCAAGTGAATTCTGCGCACCGATACCGCGGCGTTCGCCGCGGAATTCCACGGATCGCGAGCGATCAGACCGCTCGGTGATACAGCCCCAGGTTGAGCCGCAGGAACGGCCGATGCGGGCCCATGAGGTAGGCCCTCCCGCGATCGCCGAATAGGCGCGGCAAGAGCGCGTGGGCGAGCTCCGGCTCGGCCAAATCGACGCGGGCGTGGACGACCTTGATCTTGAAGCCGTTGCGCAGCCACCATCCGGTGCGCCGCTGTGTCGCGTCGATCGCCTGGGCGACAACCTCGGGCTCCAGGAGTGCCGCAACATCGTCGCGGCCGTAGTAGCCGACGACGATCAGGCGCCCGCCCGGGCGCAGGATGCGCTGCGCCTCCTCGATGGCCGGCAGCGAACCGTCCTCGGGCAGGATGTTGCTGGTCAGGACGATGTCCACGGCGCCATTGCGGAGGGGCAGCTTCGTGGGCTCGCCCTCGACGATCCGGATGTTCGGCTGGTGGCTGCCGGCGGCGCGACGCCGGGCCTCGGCCAGGAGCTCAGGATCCGACTCGATGCCGTACGTGCGCCCGGTGCGGCGCGCCAGGATCATCGGGTAGTGGCCGATGCCCGTCCCGATGTCCGCGATGCGCTTCCCGCTGAGCGGAACGATTCGCTCGAGGCCCTCGAGCACCTTCCGATCGGGATCGATCGCGTCACCCAATCTCGCGTGGAGAACCGGATCGGCGTCAGTCCATGGCGGGAGGATGGATGGCATCAGGGAACCTCGACCCGCAGCTCGGCTGGCGATCCATCGGCGAGGGTGAGCAGGTCGTTGCCTGCAAGAACCTGGAGATCGAAGGCGACCGGTCCCGGTGCGCGCCGGGTCACGACCAGCGGCATCTCCAGCGTCGCGCCCGCGAGGAGCGGGCCGTAGCCGAGCGACGTCGTGCCGGCCGGCTCACCCTGCTCGCCGGGGCCGATGACCCACTTCGTCCACTGCTGGACCAGCGGTGGACCTCCGTCGCGGATGCGGTCCTCCGACGGCGTGAACGGCGCCAGGAAGAGCGTCTGGTCGAGCTCGGTCGGCCATCGCAGGACCAGCTCGTCGATGCGCTCGTCGGCGGCGCTCGTCACAGTCACCACGAGCACGCCGCCATCGGCGCCGATGTCCGGCTCGGCAGTCACGGCGACGACACGCGGGTCGCTCCCTTGGGGTGGGTCGAGCGACAGCGCGGGATCGGGCGTGGCGCTGGCCGAGGAGGACGCGCTCGGGCTCACCTGCGCGGTCGGGGTCGGGCTCGAGGTTGGCGAGGCGGCCGATGGCAGTGCCGTCGGGCTGGCGCTGGGGGTCGGCTGCGCGACGCAGGCACTCAGGACGACAACCATCGCCGCAACGGCGGCTCGGCGGACATCGGTCATTCCTGGCTCACGCCGAGCTCGGGGAGCCGGTTGCGGATCGCGTATCCGGCCGCCTGGGCGCGGCTTTCGAGCTCGAGCTTGGCGAGGACGCTCGAGACATAGTTGCGGACCGTCTTCTCCGCCAGGCCCATGCGCTCGGCGATCTGACGGTTGGAAGCGCCGTCGGCGATATGGGCCAGGACACGGCGCTCCTGGTCGGTCAGCTCGGCGAACGCACCGGGCTCCTCCAGCCGCCCCGCGCTTCGAATGCGGTCCAGGACGCTGCGGGTGACGGCCGGGTCGAGGAGCGAGCCGCCCGCTGCAACCGTCCGCACCGCACGCACGAGCTCCGCGGAGCCGACGCGCTTCAGCACGTAGCCCGAGGCGCCCGCGTCGATCGCGTCGAAGAGCGCATCGGAGTCCGCAAAGCTGGTCAGCATCACCACGGGCGTGCCCTCGAGCTCGGACGTGATGGCCCGGCAGGCCTCGACGCCGGAGCCGTTCGGCATCCGGATGTCGACCACGGCGACATCGGGCCGATGCATGCGCGCCAGCCGGACGGCCTCCTCGCCCGAAGGTGCCTGGGCCACGACCGAGAAGCCCTCCTCCGCATCGAGCAGCGCGGCAAGGCCGATACGCACCACCTCGTGGTCGTCGGCAATGAGGATGCGGATGGTGTCCGCCGGAGCGGCGGTCTCAGGTGCGTTGGTCATGTTGGTCGGCGCGTGGTGGCCACCGGCATCGTAAGGGACACGCTGGCGCCCCGTCCGGGCGCGCTCTCGATCCGGAGCGTCGCATCCAGCAGCTCGGCGCGACGACGAACGTTGGCCAGGCCCTGCGCGCGCCCGCGCCGGCCGCGCTCGATCACGGCGTCAGGGTCGAAGCCCGTGCCATCGTCGCGAAGCTCGAGCGTGAAGCGCCGCTGGGTGCAGGCCATGCGGACCGTGACGCGATGTGCGTGGGCGTGCCGCAGGACATTGCTGAACGCCTCGGTGACGATGTGGCGCAGGTGCTCCGCCTGGTCGTGGCGCAGTCGTGGCCGATACAGCCCATCCCCGCTGACGTCGAGCTCGACCAGGGTGTGCGCCTGGAGCTGGTCGGCAACGGCAAGGACGATCGCCTCGGCGTCCCGGCTCTCGACCTCGTCCGAGCGCAGGTCGAAGATCGTGCTGCGGATGTCGTTGGTGATGCGGTTCAGCTCGCCCATGACGGTCGAGATGCGCCCGCGGGCCGGCTGAGCATCGGCATCCAGGTCGGCCGACGCGCGCTCGAGGTGCAGGCCCGCGGCATAGATCGACTGAATGATCCCGTCGTGCAGGTCGCGGCCGATGCGCTCGCGCTCGCGCAGCAGCAGCTCGCGTCGTCGCGCCTCGGCGAGGGCACGATCGGTCTCCTGTTCGAAGAGCTCGAGGCTGCGGATGACGGCGACGGCCATGGCCAGGCCGGTGGCGGATCGGAAGACTTCGATCGGCACGCCCAGCGTCTCGAAGACCGTGCGGCCGTTGATGATCGACGCCGGCGGGAACGGTGCCGGCAGTGGCACGAGACCGACCAGCACGGCGTACACCACGAACGTGACCGACGCCGCACCGAGCGCCGTCGAGACGCCGCGGCCGGCCATGGGGCCGAGCAGGTGCGTCGTCCGGCGCAGCCCGATGGCGGCCATCAGCGACGCGGGCAGCCCCAGCATGCCCCGCGCGACGACGTCGCCGACGGCCAGCGGCGCCCCGATGTGCGCGAGCGCCGGATCGATGTCGGCGCCGCGGAGCCATGGCCCCGGCGATGCCGTGAAGCCTGGATCGGTGGTGGCCGAGAGCGCGACCGTGGCCACTGCCCACAGCGCGAGGGCGACGGTGGGCACCAGGCGCAGCCAGGGCTGACCGCCGATGCGGGGAAGGTCGGATCCAGGGTCGCGCGTGCTCAGCACGAGCTCCACCCCGAACTGGAAGAGCAGCGCGAAGCTGATCGGCTTCATTGCCAGCTGGAGCAGGAGCAGCAGCTCGATCACCGCCTGCGGCAGGAACCCCGCCTGGATCGGGACGAACAGGTAGCCCCATTCCATCAGGCCGTGGACGAGCCCGAAGCCGGCCAGCCACGGAAGCGCTCGTGCGAGCGGCAGCTGCGAGCGGCGGCGGCTCTGGAGCGCAATGGCGAGGCCCATCACGAAGAAGACCTGCCCGTAGACCGACAGCACGATGATGCGGTTCGTCTCGAACAGCTCCGCCAACCAGCCCATGCCAGCCATGGTAGGCGGCCGCATTGGTACGATCGTCGTCGTGGTCCGATCTTCCGACGAGCCCAGTCCTCCCGCGCCCCTCGCCGTGCGCCTCTGGTTCGGCTGGGCCTTCCTGCTGCTCGCCGTGACGGGGCTGCTCATGGGCCGCATCGTCGAGTTCATCGACTTCAGCGAGCGAGCGCCGTTCAGCCTGCTCGGCATCTTCATGATGATCGAGCTGGCGGCGGTCCTCTTCGGCATAACCGTCGCGCTCCAGCGCAAGCGGATCGCCTATCGGTTCGCGCTCGGCATCGCCCTGTTGCCTGTGCCGATCCTGGCCGGTCTCCCTCCCGTCCTGCTGGACATGCCGGTCGATGCGGCGAACGGCTGGTACCTGCTCATGGTTCCGATCGGCCTTGTCATCAGCGCCGTCCTGATCGCCGGCCTGCTGCGCGATGGCAGCCGCCAGTACTTCAGCGAGCCCTGATCCGGCGCCGATCCTATACTCGCGGCGTGCAGCTGCTTGCCTTTTCGCGCGGCGGTGCCGACCGAGCCGGAACCCGTCTTGGCATCAGGACCGATGCCGGCATCCGTGATCTGACCGAACGCCTCGGCGTCGCCGATGTCGGCGAGCTCCTGTCGCGCGGCATCCCCGCCGATGAGCTGCGCACCAGCGGGCGCGAGCTGGTCGACCCAGCGTCGGTGACGATGCGGGCACCGATCTCGCGACCGGGCAAGATCATCTGCGTCGGGCTCAACTATCACGATCACTGCCGCGAGCAGCACGTCGAGCCGCCGCGCTATCCGATGCTGTTCAGCAAGTTCGCCAACGCGGTCGCCGATCCGGGCGCGACCGTCACCCGGCCTCGCGCGACCGAGAAGCTGGACCTGGAGTGCGAGCTGGCGGTGGTCATCGGGCGTCGCGCGTCGCGGATCACGCGCGAAGAGGCGGCATCCGCCATCTTCGGCTACACCGTCCTCAACGACGTGACCATGCGCGACCTCCAGAAGGAAGATCGCCAGTGGCTGCGCGCCAAGGGTTCCGACCGCTTCGCGCCGATGGGGCCGGTGGTCGTCACCGCCGACGAGATCGGTGACCCACAGGCGCTGCGCATGCGCTCGGCGGTCAACGGCGAGACCTGGCAGGACTCGACCAGCGCGGAGATGGTCTTCGACGTGGCGAGCATCGTGGCCTTCGCTTCTCGAACGATCACGCTGGAGCCCGGCGACGTCATCGCGACCGGCACGCCCGCCGGCGTCGGCCATTACCAGTCGCCGCCCCGGTACCTGACGGGCGGCGACGTGATGCGCTGCGAGATCAAGGGCATCGGCGCCATCGAGAACCCGGTCGTCGACGACGAGCCTCGCCTCGATGACCACGAAGCCGCGGCCGGCATCGGCGAGCTGGTGGCGGGGTGACGGCCACGGTCGGTGCCGGGACCATGCGGGCACTTGCCAAGGTGGAGGCCGGCCCGGGCGTGGAGCTCATCGAGCGCCAGGTGCCGGAGCCCGGCCCGGGGGAGGTCCTCCTCCGCGTCGATGCCGCGAGCATCTGCGGCACCGATCTTCACCTGTTCCAGTGGGACGAGTGGGCGGCGGAGAACCTGGTTCCACCGCGGATCCTCGGGCACGAGCTGGCGGGGACCGTGGTCGGCATCGGCCCGGGCGTCAGCCGCGTGCGGGAGGGGGACCTGGTCGGGGTCGAGTCTCATCTGTTCTGCTGGGAATGCGCCCAGTGTCAGCGTGGCGAGATGCACCTGTGCCGCGACCTGCGCGTCATCGGCGTCCACGTCGATGGCGGATTCGCCGAGCACGTCGTCATCCCCGAAGCGAACGCGGTCGAATCCAACGGCCTGGACCCCGCAGTCGTCGCGCTCCAGGAGCCGATGGGCAACGCCGTGCACGCGGCCTTCGCCGAGCCGATCGAGGGCCGCACGGTGCTCGTCACCGGCTGCGGCCCGATCGGGCTGTGCGCCGTCGGAATCGCGCGCGCGGCCGGTGCGGCGCTGGTGGTGGCGACCGACACGGAGCCGTATCGCCTGGACCTGGCGAGGACGATGGGCGCCGACCTGGCCCTGGACGCATCGGACCCGGGCACGGAGGCCCGGATCATGGAGGCGACCGGCGGCGATGGCGTCGAGGTGGTGCTCGAGATGAGCGGGTCCCCTCGAGCGCTCGATCAGGCGCTCCGGGTGATCACCCGCGGTGGCCGGATCAGCCTGCTCGGCATCTTCAACGGCGCCGTGCCGATCGAGCTGTCGGAGAGCGTCATCATGCAGGGGTTGCGCCTGCACGGCATCTTCGGGCGGCGCATCTACGACACCTGGGAGCGCACCCAGGCCCTGCTTCGCTCCGGGGCGTTGGACGTCACGCCGATCATCACCCACCGGCTCGATCTATCCGAGTGGCCGAAGGCCTTCGAGCTGCTCGCGTCACGGCATGCCGGCAAGGTCGTGCTGCTGCCGTAGCGAGACGGGTTGCGCGTGGCGCTTCTGCGTGACGCCGATCTATCGGGCCGAATTGCACGCGACGGGTCGTTGTCGTGCCTCAGCGCCCGATACATCGGGCACGACGTCACGTGAAGGCCACGTCCC
>JAICRD010000240.1 GCA_025937535.1 Chloroflexota bacterium
GCCGGCTCGGCCCCGCGGCGCCGTCGGATCGGGCGCTGGTCCGTGGGGGGCGCGTCGCCGCTTCGACGGCTGGACCCGCGGCGGCTCTCCGGCCTGCTTGGCGTAGTGCGGTGGCCAGGGTGCGTCGCCCTGGCCCTCGGCCTCGTGGCGCGCGACGAGCTCCAGCAGCGGCTCCAGGGAGTAGGCGACCGCATCGATGCCGGCCCCCACGTCACCCATCCGCGCGTATCGGTCCGGGACGGTGCGGAGGGTGAAGTCCTCGAGCTCCGCGTCAGGCACCTCGTCCCAGCTGAGCGGCGCGGAGACCGTGGCCGCGGGCCGAGGCCGCACCGAGTAGACCGACGCGACGGTTCGGTCCTTGGCGTTCTGGTTGTAGTCGAGGAAGACGCCGTGGCGCTCCTCCTTCCACCACTTGCTGGTGGCGATCGACGGTGCGCGCTTCTCGACCTCGCGGGCGAGCGCCAATGCGGCGCGACGCACCTGGCTGAAGCCCCATCTCGGCTCGAGACGAACGTACACGTGGATGCCGCGCGAGCCGGATGTCTTGGGCCAGGCGGAGTAGCCGAGCTCGGCGAGCACCTCGTGGACGACGAGCGCCACCGAGCGCACGTCTGCCCACGGCACGCCGGGGCCGGGATCGAGGTCGACGCGCAGCTCATCGGGATGCTCGAGGTCGCCGGAGCGGACGGGGTGCGGATTGAGATCGATGCAGCCAAGGTTCACGACCCACGCCAGGGCCGCGACGTTGTCGACAACCACCTCGTCGGCGGTGCGGCCCGACGGAAACGACAGCTCGACCGTGCGCACGAACGCCGGAACCGACTTCGGCGCGCGCTTCTGGAAGAAGGCCTCGCCCGCCGCGCCATCGACGAAGCGCTTCAGGGCCATCGGCCGGTCGCGGACGCCAAGCACCGCGCCATCGGCAACCGCCAGGTAGTAGTTGACGAGGTCCATCTTCGTAATGCCGACATCGGCGAAGAAGACCTTCCCGGGGTTGCTGATGGTGACGTCGTGCCCGTCGAGCGACAGCGTCTCCGACTCGGTGCGTGCCATCGGCTAGAGGGTAGACGCTGGGCTCAAACGGCACGACCCTTGCGAGATGGCAGGACCGATGATCGAGCGAGCCAAGCGCCTGGTCGGCGATCTCGACGACTGGAGCATGAGCCACAAGTGGCCGCGCGTCACGCGTCGTGCGGTCATTGGCTTCCTCAACCACGAGGCGCTCCAGTACGCCGGCAGCATGGCGTACTTCTCGGTGCTGTCCATCTTCCAGCTGCTGGTGCTCGGCATCGTGGTCGGTTCGTTCGTCCTTGGACAGGGCGAGGCGCGTGATTTCGTGATCGAGCAGGTCCAGGCCGGCACGCCGCTCGACCCGGAGACGATCGGTGGCGTGATCGACGCCGCGATCGAGTCGCGCGGCAGCATGACGATCATTGGCTTCGGCTTCCTGCTGTGGAGCGCGCTCGGCATCTTCTCGTCCCTCTCCAACGGCATCAGCCGCGTCTTCGAGAACGCACCACCGCGTCCCTTCCTGAAGGACAAGCTGATCGGCCTGCTGCTGATGGCGACCTCGGGGCTGCTGGCGATCGGCTCGCTGGTCATCGGCATCGTGACCGGCGTCATCCAGCGCGCCGCCGACGAGGTGGTGACCGGGCTGCCGGGCGGCGGGACCCTGGTCTGGCTCATCGGCCTGATGGTGCCCCTGTTCATGATCTTCGTGGCCTTCTGGGTCATCTACAAGGTTGTGCCGAATCGCCCGGTGACCTGGGGCGAGGTGCTCCCCGGCGCCATCGTGGCGGCGCTGCTCTGGACGGTGCTGCGCTTCGGCTTCACGTGGTACGCCACCAGCGTCGCGAACTACGAAAGCGCCTTCGGGCCGCTGTCGACCGGCATCACGCTGCTGGTGTTCCTGTACTTCGCCAGCGTGATCGTGCTGCTCGGTGCCGAGTTCGCGCGGGCCAGCGCGCTCGAGGACGAGGTGACCGGTGTCATCGCGGCTGCCGATCCGCGCCTGCTGCCCGTCCCGGTCGATGCTCCGCCGCAACCGGCGGGCCCCCAGCGCCGCGGCCTGCCGAGGCTCATCGTGCTCGTGGGGGGCGCAGCCCTCGGGGTCGTTATCGGTCGGTTGACCAAGCGGGACGACACGGAGTACTAGGACTTCTGGCGCCCGGAGTGGACAACGTGTAGTACTTTGGGCCGGTTCCGACGCCACCAGGCGGAGGTCACCATCGCCCCGCATCTCTCGCTACGGGGCACAAGGGCAAATTGCACATTCGGATCACCGCTCGATGAGGCGGCGATCCCATCTGGCGGTCGCGCTCGTCGCCCTGCTCGCCGTCGGATGGAGCGTCGTCTCAACACAGCCCAGCGGCTCGGCCCTTGCCGCTGATCCCGAGGCCGAACTGGCC
>JAICRD010000181.1 GCA_025937535.1 Chloroflexota bacterium
ACCGGACCGGTCACGATCGTGAACTGGTCGTTCCGCCCGCCTTCGGTTCCGGACGACAGGCTGTTCTGGGCGGTGGCGCAGCCGATCGCGGAGGAAGTGGGCCACCTGGTCGCCGCCGGCGCCCGCGTCATCCAGGTCGACGAGCCCGCCGTCCGCGAGCGCTGGCCGCTGCCCACCGTGGATGCGCCGTCATTGCGCGAGGTGTACGCGCGTGGCGTTCGCGCCTCGCTGAACCACGTGTTCAACCAGCCGGCGCACGTCCAGATGCACACGCACATGTGCTACGGCGACTTCGGCGACATCGTGCCTTTGTGGTCCGATGCCGGTGTGGACGTCGCCTCCATCGAATTCTCGCGCTCGAAGGACGATTCCTACATCCGCCAGTTCTACGAGCTCTTCACCGATGGCCACCTGCAGATCGGCCCCGGCGTCTTCGACGTCCACTCGCCGCACACGCCGGGCGCATCGGTCATGACGGAGCGCCTGGAGCACTTCCGCGGCTTCATGGACTCGGTGGACCTGTGGGTCAATCCCGACTGCGGCCTCAAGACCCGCGGCTGGGACGAGATCGAGCGCCAGCTGGGCGACATGGTCGCCGCGGCCCGCCAGCTTCGGGAAGCGTGAGCTACACGCTGGCTCGCGTATATACCGTATATACGCTCCGGCGCGGGTGACGCATGCTCTCTGAACGCGGCCCCTGGATCGAGATGGTCGAGGTCAATCCGCCACGCCTGCCGAGCATGACCCACCTCAAGCTCCGCGGCCGATGGCGCGACGTCCTCATCACCGATAACCCCTTCAAGCAGGTCCGCGTCTCGCCGTACGCCTTCGCCGCCCGCATCACGCACGACGTGCCGGACGTCCGCCCGACCGTCGTGTGCTCGACCCGCGACCGCAACATCCTGGCGATCGAGTCGGAGGTGCGCGGCGCCATCGCCAACGGGGTGAAGTCGTTCCTGGTCGTACAGGGCGACATGCTTCCGGAGGTCGAGCACTGGAGCAACAGCTACGAGATCGTCGAGTACCTGCGCGCGCTCCAGCCGTCGGTCGAGCCGATCGACTTCGAGGTCGGCATGAGCTCCCGTTCGCGCCGATGGATGTTCCGCCGCCGCGTCGAGGTCGGCGCCCAGTTCGTCACTACCGGCCCGGTCATGGATCCCACCTCCGTCGCGGGCGTGGCCGCGCGCCTGGAGCTCCGTCCGGAGGACCCGCCGGTGTACCTCGAGATCACGCCGCCCTTCACGGAGCGATGGGTCCGCCGCCTCGAATCCGTCGGCGCCGTGCCAATCTCCGACGAGCTGCGCAAGCGCATCCACGGCCTCTCCGAAACCGATGGTCGCGCCCTCGGCTGGCAGATGGCCAAGGAGGCCGCCGCCGCCGCCCGCGAGGCCGGCTTCGCCGGGATCGTGCTCATGGGCCTGCGCTTCGACACCGTCGTCGGCGAGGCCTACGACGTCTGGCACGATGGCGCCCCGCCGCGCGAGGATGCCGCCGAGAATCACCACCACGGGTGAGCCCCACGCGCCAGCCATGTTGTAGTATTCCACATCATGCTGACTGTTCCTGAAGCCGCGCGTCGGATCAGGCGCAACCCAGAGACCGTTCGCCGATGGATCCGTGAGGGCCGCCTTTCGTCGCAGCGGGTGGGCACCCAGCACCTGGTGGACGAGCGGGAGCTCGACGCAATGGTCGCCGAGCCGTCACTGCCAGTACCGGACGAATGGAGCCGCACCGCCACGGGCGAGCCGATGCCAGCGATCGTTGACGCGCTCGACCACTCACGTGCATCGCGCTGATGCTGGTCGTCGACGCCAGCCTGGTCGTGAACGCGACACTGGCGGAGCGAGGCTTCGAGCTCCTTCCGAACGACGACCTCGTCGCGCCCCCCTTGCTTTGGTCCGAGGTTTCGTCCGTCCTGCACGAGATGCAGTGGAGATCGACCATCACGGCGGAGCTTGCCGGCATCGCGAATGATCGGCTGGACGGCTCGAAGATCCGAGCGCGCCGTCCGCGCCGACTGCGCGCCGAGGCGTGGAGCATCGCCGACCACCTGGGTTGGGCGAAGACTTATGACGCGGAATACGTCGCACTCGCTTCACTGCTTGGCTGCCGGCTCATGACCATCGACGCGCGGCTGCAGCAGCGCGCCGGCCACCTGGTGGACATCATCGGGCCGCTTTGACGGGTAGCATCCGGGCGTGACCCCGGATCGCCCACGTCCTGCATCGGCGCCTGATCATGAGGGTGCCATCGCGGGGGCTGCGTACACCCGGCATCGGCGGGTGCACCGGTCTCGAAGCCATCCGCGGCCGCGGCTGCTTCAGCTGCTGGCGACCGGCGGCACCGGCGGAGCGCAGGAGAGCTACACCGGGTTGCTGCTGCGCCTGGACCGATCTCGCTACGAGGTTCGCGCCCTGTCGCTGTCGGCCGGGTCGGCCGTGTCGAGGGTGCGGTCGCTTGGCCTGCCGGTCGACGTCATCGACGACGCCGATGACGAGCTTGCCGTCCGCGAGCTGGCCGCCTGGCTGCGGCGCGAGGAGATCGATCTCGTCCACGCGCACATGTACCGCGCCGAGGTGATCGGCGTTCGGGCTGCCGTTGCGGCCGGTGTGCCCGTCATCATGGCGACCGTCCATTCGTCGCGGGTGCGGTCCGAGTCGGACATCGCGCTGCTGGCGTCGCTGACGCCGTCGATGGATCGGCTGATCGTTCCGTCGGAGTCGATCCAGCGCAAGGTGGTTGCCGAGGGGCGGGTCGGTGCCCGATTCGCGGTGATTCCCAACGGCGTGGACCTGTCGCGTTTCGCGTCGCCGGCTCCTGCCTGTGCTCTGCGGCGCGAGTTCGGGATTCCTGCTTCGGCCTCTCTTCTGGGCGTCGTCGCGCGATTGGAGCCGGAGAAGGGGCATCGATACCTGATCGAAGCCATGCCGACGATCCTCGCTGGTGCGCCCGACACGTGGCTGGCCGTGGTGGGCGAGGGTTCTTCTCTTGGACCGTTGCGCGAGCTGGCCTCCGCTCTCGGCGTGGCGCATCGCGCGATCTTCACCGGTCGCCGCGAGGACGTATCGGCCTTGACTGCCGACCTCACCGTGGCGGTGCTTCCGTCGTTGCGTGAGGCGCAGGGGATCTCGATCCTGGAGGCCATGGCCCGGCGGGTACCGGTAGTGGCCTCAAGCGTCGGCGGCATTCCCGAGGTCATCACCTCCGGCGTCGACGGGGTGCTCGTGCCGCCGGCGGATCCTGCGGCCCTGGCTGCGGCGGTGCTGGAGCTTCTGGGGGATGAGGCGCTGCGGCGGCGGATCGGCGAGGCTGGGTACGCCACCGTGCGCGACCGGTTCAGCATCGACGCGATGGTGCGGCGAATCCAGGCCGTCTACGACGAGGAGCTCACCCGGGCCGGCGTGGTGGTGGGTGATGGCGCCGGATCGCCGGCGCCTGGCGGCCGGGCCGCCCTCGAGGTGCCGCCGGCCTGATCGGCTCGATGTGTCGAGCCCATTCCACCGGAAGGTCGCGGGCGGCTGAATTTCCTCGCTGCGTCGAGAGCAGGCACGCACGAGCAGTGCGCCCGTGCGTGCCTCATGCGGCGTGAGACTCGATGTACCGCGGGAACCGCGCCCGAGCGAGGTCTCCTGTGGATCCGGCTCGATCTATCGAGCCCGACGTGTCAGACGGCGACGCGGTCGCGGTCGCCCAGGCGCAGGATGGCCATGATCAGCAGGTAGATCAGCAGCCAGCCGATCAGCGCCACCAGGGCACCGATGTCGAGCACGCTGCCACCGCCCGGCGAGACGGTATCGAGGCTGAAGATGCCCCGGAACGGCGCGACGAACGGCTCGGTCACGTTGTAGACGAAGTCCACGATGCTGTTCTGCTGGTTCGCGACGAGCAGCAGCAGCAGGATTCGCAGGCCGATCATCACGGCCAGGATCCCGAACAGCAGCGACACAACGCGTCGTGCGTAGTACAGCGGACCGGGGCCGGTGTCCACGTAGGCGGGTGTCCCGCCGACGTTGACGTTGCTGGTGGCCGGCGGGACGTAGCCCGGATCGGCGGGCCGCTCGACGTAGGTCTCGCGCTCGACGACGCGGGTCTCGTCCGCAGGCGGTCGTTCGTAGGTCATGATGAGTTCACCTCCCGCGCCCCGGTTTGCACGCGCTGTGCCAGCGCTCGCTCAGTCCTCGCCCAAGCCGAATCGGCCGATGAGCGGCACGAACACGACCGGCTCCATTTCCGTGCTCACCAGCTCGCCATCGCTGCGCTCCACCAGCGTCAGAAATTGGTGCTCACGGGTTCCGACCGGCATCACCAGCCGTCCCCCTGACCGATCCAGCTGCTCCAGCAGCGGCTGCGGCACGCTCGGGCCACCGGCGGTGACCAAAATGGACCGATACGGCGCACGCGCCGGCCAGCCCTGCGTGCCATCGCCGACCTCGACCGTGACCGTCTCGTAGCCGGCGGCGCGAAGCCGTTGTCGGGCGCCCTCGGCCAGCTCTTCATGGCGCTCGATGCTTGTGACCCTGGCTCCCAGCTCCGCCAGGATGGCCGCCTGGTAGCCGGAGCCG
>JAICRD010000099.1 GCA_025937535.1 Chloroflexota bacterium
CCTTGCCCTTCAGCTCGATCGGCCCGGCGTCGGTCAGCTCGATCGCCTCGCGCACCGTCAGTGCCGTCAGCGGGCCGACCAGAACGGCGTTGGGTCGCGCCGCGGCCTGGAGCCGGGCCCCCGTGTTCACCGTGTCGCCGGTGACCCGGCCGGCATCGGGGCCATCGGTGGCGTGCACCACCTCGCCCGAGTTGACGCCGACGCGCAACTGCAGCTCACCCGGTGCGAGGCCCAGCCGCGCGCCGAGATGCTCGACCGCCGCGATCAGGGCAAGGCCGGCGCGCACCGCGCGCTCCGCGTCGTCGTCGCGGCCGTGCGGGGCGCCGAAGACCGCCATTGCGGCATCGCCGATGAACTTCTCGAGCACTCCGCCGTAGCGCTCGATCGTCTCGCGGACCGATGCGAAGTACGCGTCCTGGACCGCGGCAACGTCCTCCGCGTCGAGGCGCTCCGACAGCGGGGTGAAGCCGACGAGGTCGGCGAACAGCACCGTGACGATGCGACGTTCGACGCTGGCGCGGATGGCCGCGGGCACGGGCTCGGGGGACGAGGCCATGCACGCACTCTACGGGCGCCGGCAAGGCGTCGCCGCGCGATCCGACCGATAGATCGGCCAGTGGCCAATCGCCGGCCGTCCATTCGTGACGACCCATTGCCCGCTCGGCGACTGGGCTCGGTGGCACGGCCGGTGCTTTCGACGGGCTCCCACCAAACCACACTTCAGGGGGCACATCAATGTCCGTCAACTCATCCACCATCACGCGCAGCGCGCCCGCCGACGGCTCGGACCCGCTCGCCGAGGCAGGCCAGCAGGCCGGCCAGAGCGTGGGCCACCTGGCCGAGCGCGCCGCCGACATCGGCTTCCGGCAGGCGGACCGCGGCAAGGAGCAGGCCGCCGAAGGCATCACGCAGGTCGCCGACAGCATCCGGCGCGTCAGCCTCGACATGGAAGGGTCGCAGCCGCAGATCGCGGAGGTTGCGCAGACCGCCGCGGACCAGGCCGAGCGCATCGCGACCTACCTGCAGCAGACCGATGCGCGCGAGATCCTCCACACCGTCGAGAGCGTCGCGCGGCGCCAGCCGCTCCTCTTCCTGGGCGGCGCGTTCCTGCTCGGCATGGCGGCCACGCGCCTGGTGAAGGCGGCCGGCGGCCAGGGGCAGGATCGCTCGCAGGCCTACAGAGCGGACTGGCGCAGCAGCGCCTCGTACGGCGTTGGCGGTTCGACCGGCGGCGCCTATGCGACCGGTCACGGCCGGAACGGCTTCGACGAGCTTCCCGAGGAGGGGATCTAGCCATGGCCGGACGTGACGAGAGCCGAGGCATCGGGGATCTCCTCGGCGATCTCGGCCGGCAGGTCAGCACGTTGGTGCGCAAGGAGATCGACCTCGCGCGCGTGGAGGTCACCTCCAGCGTGAGTCGCATGAGTCGAGGAGCGGCCATGGCCGGGGCTGGCGGCGCCCTCGTGTACGCGGGGCTGCTCGTCCTGCTTGGCGCGGCCGTGTTCGCGCTCATCGACGCTGGACTCGATGCCTGGCTCGCGGCCCTGATCGTCGGTGCGATCGCGCTGATCATCGGCGCCGTGATCACCTCGGTCGGCGTCAAGCAGGTCCAGGCAACCAACATTGCACCCACCCAGACGGCCGAGACGGTTCGCGAGAACGTCGAGTTCGTCAAGGAGACGATGAGATGACGCTCGACCGAGACGACACCCGGCGTACCGCCGATGCGGCGCAGGCCGACCTGGAGACCAGCTCACCGGCGACCGCCGACGAGCTCGACCAGATGACCGATGAGGAAGCCGCCGAGGCCATCGAGATCCGCACCGAGATCGAGGAGACCCGCCTCGAGATGGGCGGAACGCTCAGTGAGCTCGGCGACCGGCTGGAGCCATCGCACCTCATGGATCAAGCCAAAGAGAACGTACGCGAGGCGACCATCGGTCGCGTCGAAGAGACCGCGAAGGGGATGTCAGACATGGTCATGGAGACGATCAAGCGCAATCCGATTCCGGCCGCGATGGCCGGCGCCGGGCTGGCGTTGCTGTGGGCGAACCGATCAAGCGGCCAGAACGGCCACAACGGAAACGCCGGCGTGCGCCGCTACGACGCCTACTCCGGCACGACCTCGAGCTACGGCCAGCACCAGCCCTCCGGGCAGCAGCCCCAGGGCGTGGGCGACCGCGTCGGCGAGGCCGCGTCGAAGGTCGGCGAGACGGTCGGACACGTTGGCGACAACGTCACCCGCAAGGTTGGCGACGTTGGCGAGAACGTTGGCCAGGGGATCGGCCAGGTCGGCGGCCAGCTCGACCGCTTCATGCAGGCCAGCCCGCTGGCGGTGGGCGCCATCGCGCTCGGAGCCGGCGCGCTCATCGGCGCGATCCTGCCCGAGACCCCGCAGGAGCGAGAGATGCTCTCCGATGCCGGCCGACAGATCGGCAGTGCCGTGCGCGACACGGTTGACCAGGCGACCACCAAGGCCGAGGAGGCCATGGACAAGGCCGAGGAGAAGGTCACCTCGGGCGCGTCGACCTGACCGATCGCGCGTACGCCCCGTCCCCCGGCCCGTTCGGTGGGGCGGGGCGCTTCTGCGGTCGATCCAACCATCAACGCGCCGTCACGGCACCGTGTAGGTCGCCGTCTCCGTCTGACCGACGACGAAGCTTCCCAGGGGCGTGCTGCGCATCGCCTGGACCCTGAGCTCGTACGTCGTGCCGGCATGGAGCGCATCGGTCTGGATCTCGGCGGCCGATTGGTCCGAGAGGACCGTCAGCACAGTGGCGGGTATTGAGCCGATGCCGTACATCACCCGATATTGGCTGAAGCACTCGGAGAAGCCGTCGTACGGGCGCCAGCGGAGACGGGTGAAGCCGTCGGGCCGGGCGTCCACGCGGAGCGAGCCGAGGTCCGCCAGTGGGTGGATCTGCGCCGGACGGACCGGCGAGGCCGCGACCACACGGCCCTCCTCGTCGTAGGCCATGACGCGATAGTTCCAGCGCGTGTCCGAGGGCAGGATGCTGGCGTCGACGGCGGAGGTCACGAACGGATCGGTCGCGTAGGTCTGGCCCCAGTCCACGGCGGGCGCGATCGGCGGCCAGTCCGGCGCGACGTCGCGGTCCGGGCTACGCAGGGCGGTGTAGTGGTGAAAGTCCGGGTTCGTGGACGCCGACCAGCTGAGGACGACGCCGCCCTCGCAGCTGCTCGCCTCGAGCGCAAGTGAGCCGGGGTCGGGCGTCGGCGTCGGCCCCGGAGTGGGCGTCGGGCTGGCGCTCGGGGTCGCGGCGACGGTGGTAACCGGCGTGGCGGTCGGCGTGGGGGTGGCTGATGCGCCACTGCTCTGCAATGTGCAGCCCGAGGCGATGATTGCGAGCAGCAGGAGGCAGCGACGCGACGGCTCGGGCATCGGCCAGACCCTAGCACGCCGACCGAGCGATCAGGGAGCGGTGTAGGCCAGCACGTCGGTCTCTGCGATGACGAACGGTCCGAGCGCGGTTGCCCGCACCGCCTGCAGCCGCACGTAGTACGTCGTGCCCGACACGATGCCGTCGACCACGTAGCTGCTGACGCCCTTGTCCGAGATCGCGGCCCAGTACGGGTCGCCGTTCGGGTACGACGGCGTCGGGTTGGTCTCCGAGTACACCAGCTTGTAGTAGGTGAAGCAGGCCGCGCTTCCTGCGTAAGTCGCCCACGTGAACTTCGTCTTGGTGGCGTCGACGGCGACGGCGCCAAGGCTGCCAAGCGGCTGAACCGCGGTGGTCGACGCCGCCTGCACCGCGGATGCGCCGATGACGCCTCCGGACGAGTTCAGCGCCAGCGTCCGGTAGAAGAAGGTCGTGCCCGGCGTGGCCGAGGTGTCCGGTGCGCTGGTCGCGTTCCGATCCCCGGTCCGGGTCGCCGTCAGCTCGACCGCGCCGCCCTGCGGTGGGTACGCGGCCGGGATGGATGCCGATGCGCTCCGCAAGGTGACGTACTTCTTGAAGGCCGGATCGCCCACGGCGCTCCACTCGAGCACCACCCCGCCGCCACAGCCGGTCGCGCCGAGCGACATGACCGTGAAGGTCGGGGTGGGGACGGGCGTCGGGACGGGCGTCGGGACGGGCGTCGGGACCGGGGTGGGCTTGGGCGACGGCGTCGGGGTCGCGGTGGGCGTTGGCGTTGGCGAGGGCGTGGGAGTCGCCGTGGGCGTTGGCGTTGGCGTGGCAGTCGGGGTCGGCGTGGGACTCGGAGTCGGGCTGGCGGTCGCGAGAACCTCGCCGCCGGGCACGCCCACCACGATCGGCGCCGGAGTCTTTGCAGGCTCGCTGGGTTGCGGACGCGTCGCAATCAGCGCCGCGCCGGCGGCGGCACCAACTGCCACGGAGAGGAGCGCGCCCGCCAGGATCGGCGCGAGTCGACGGCCGCGGAAGGCGTCGGCGAACGACCAGCGGCGCGGTGCATCGGCCACCGGCGGGATCTGCGACACCAGCCGGCGCCGGAGGTCGGCGGCGAAGGCAGCACTGGGCATGCTATCGGCGGCCATCTGCTGCCGCGCCGAGGTGCCGGTGGAGGCAAGCTCGTGGCTCAGCTCGCGATCGTCACGCCACATCGCTCACCTCCAGGACGTCGGCGGCATCGGCGGCAAGGGCGGCGCGAAGGGCCGCGATGGCGCGATGCAGCTTGACGGCGAAGGTCCGGCGCGAGCAGCCGAGGACGGCGCTCGCCTCGGCCGACTCGAGATCGTCGAAGAAGCGGAGGGCCAGCACGCGGCGGTGCCCATCGGCGACGCGGGCCATCGCCCGTCGGAGATCGTCGCGAGCGATCGTGGCGGCCAGGACGTCCGCGGCCGGGTCGAGGCGGTCCTCATCGTCGGCGGGGTGGAGCCGTCGGGAGGCGCGCACGTGGTCGATCACGGCGTTCGCCGCCACGCGGTACAGCCAGCCACCGAACGAGTCGTTGCGAAACCGACCGCCGCGCAGCGCGGCGAGCCCTCGCTCGAAGGTCGTCGCCGTCAGATCCTCGCTCACGCTGTGCTCCCTGACGCGACGGTGGATGAACCCGTAGATGCGGGGCAGGTAGAAGTCGTACAGCTCACCGAAGGCCTCGGCGTCAGTGGCGGCGCGAGCAACCAGGCGACGCTCGTCGTCGGGATGCATCCGGGTCGACGGAGCAGCCGCGCTGCCACCGGCCGCTGGGTGCAGCACGGTGGCGTCGGTCGCGTCGATCGCGTTCGTCGCGTCGCTCGGGACGTGGAGGTGCATCGGTCGCCGGACGTTAGGTGCGAGGGTCCCAGCGGGCAACCGCTCGGCGGTACCATGCCGGCTGGGACCCCCACATTCGTCTCGCTCCCTCGCCTACTGCGCCGTGGCGGCCATCGCGGCCGTCTCGCAGATCGGGACGTAGCCACCGTCGCCGTTCGTGACCGCCAGGACCCGATACGTCCAGGTCTGGCCGGCCGCGACGGCGGTATCCACGAACCCAGTCTGGTTCGGGTCGCCGATGACGGCGATCAGCTCGGTCCCGTCGTTGAGCGGGAACCGCGGATCGGGGTTCGACGAGGAGCGCACGACCTTGTAGGCCACGAACTTGTCGCTCCAGCAACCCTCCCAGCCGAGCTGGATGCCCTGCGCGGGCAGGACGTTCAGCGTCAGCGCGATCGGCTTGACCACGATCGGCTCCGGGACGGGCGCGCACACCGTGGTGACGGTCACGACGTTGCTCGTCGCCAGCACCATGTATCCGGCCTCGCCATGGCGGACGGCGAAGACGGCGTAGTTCCAGGGTGTTCCGCACGGCGGCTTGTCGGCGGTGAACGGGGAGTTGCGGTCGCTGATGACCCCGGCCACCACGTCGTCGCCGGAGGGCGGCCAGGTGACCATCGTGTCGCCGCTGCGGACGAGCTTGTAGTACTCGAAGCCCTCGCCGCCGAAGGCGGTCCAGCTCAGCTTGGCCTTCGAGTCCTTCGGCCAGCCCTCGAGCGCGAGCACGCCCGGGTTTGCCGGCGCCGGCTTCTGGGTCGGCGCGGGCTTGGTCGTCTCGACCGGCTTCGGCTTTGCCGTCGGCTGCGACTTCGGCTGCTCCGCTGGCTTCGGCGCCTCGGTCTTGATCGGCTCCTCCTTGGGCGCCTCGGTCTTGATCGGCTCCTCCTTGGGCTCCTCGCTCTTGGCCGGATGTGGCTTCGGATCGGCCTTGAAGGCGTCACGGCGCTGGTTCGCGACGGTCGCGCCGAAGACGGCTTCCTGCGTGACCGATGCGCTGGCGACGGACTGCTCAGCCGCCTGGCTGGCGGCCTGGTTGGCGGCCGACCGCAACGTGGACGCACCGAAGGCCACGGCTCCGATGAGGAGCGCGGCCCCGAGTGCCCCCGGTACGGCGGTCGCCAGATGCGTGGCTGGCTTCTTCTCGCTGACGGACATTGGTGCCTCCGCGTATATCGGCTTGCTCGAGATGAGTGCGACGACAGAACGTGGAGGGCCGCCCTGGATTACCGAGACGCCGAAAATCGGGCGGTGGCGGTGGCTCATGGGTGGTCGGGTGGCGTTGCCCACTAGACTCGGCCGATGATCTCGTCACTCCGACCGCTCGACGTGCTGCTGGTGCGCCACGCCGAGCCGACGCCCGGCGGCGCCCCCGGCCCAGAGGACAACGCCCGCGGATTGACCGATGCGGGCGTCGCCGCCGCCGAGGAGCTCGCCGTGGAGCTCGAGGGCTTCGAGGTCAGCGCGATCTACTCCTCGCCGTATGCTCGGGCCGTCGCCACGGTCGCACCGCTTGCGCACCGCAGGAACCTGCAGGTCCAGCTCATCGATGACCTTCGTGAGCGTGAGCTGTCGGTCGCCCCCCTTGCCGACTGGCAGGCAACCCTGGAGCAGGCATGGGCCGATGCGGACTTCGCCGAGCCCGGCGGCGAGACCGGCCGAGACGCCCAGCGTCGCGCGGTCGCCGTGCTCGATCTCCTGCGAACGCGCCACCCCGATGGCGGACGGCTCGTCCTGGGCAGCCACGGGAACCTCATCAGCCTGATCCTCCACGCGCTCGAGCCCGGCGTGGACTTCGCCTTCAACATGGCCATGCCGACTCCCGCCATCTATCGGCTCACGCACGACGGCCTGCGCTGGCGGGTCATGGGCGGCCACGGCTTCTCGCCAGTGGACGACCGCGGCGAGACTCGATAGATCGAGCCGGTTCCACGGGAGGGGCCTCGGCGGCGCGGTTTCCGCGATCTATCGAGCGCCGATGCGCACGAGACACGCCCGGGCGCGCGCCTCGTGCGGTGGAGGACTCGTCAGATCGAGGAAACGCAACGCAGCAACGCCCTCACGTGGAACCGGCTCGATCTATCGAGAGCGCCAGGATCAAACGTCGCGGGCAGCGAGGTCCTCGAGCGTCTCGCGCCGGCGGCTGAGCCTCAGCTCGCCACCCTCGATCACCGCCTGCGCCGGACGGAGGCGGCCGTTGTAGCTCGAGGTCATCGACAGGCCGTAGGCACCAACCTCGCCGATCGCCAGCAGCGCACCCTCCCCCACCGATGGCCCCAGCTGCAGGTCGCGGGCGAGCACGTCGCCGGCCTCGCAGATCGGCCCTGACAGCGTCCACGGGCCGTCGTCCACGGAGCGGCCCGGCGTGACGAGCATCACCGGGTGGCTGGCGCCGTAGAGCATCGGCCGGATCAGCTCGGTCATGCCGGCATCGGCGATGAGATGCCCGCGCGCCTGGCTGCGGACGACGCGCGTGAGCAGCCAACCGGCATCCGCCACGATCCCGCGCCCCGGCTCGACGATGAGCCGCGCCGGCTCGGGCAAGTGCGGTCGCACGGCATCGGCGTAGGCGTGGGGCGATCCGGCGAAGCCGCCACCCAGATCGATCCGTTCGGCGCCCGCATCGGTCGCCAACTGCCCAAGCAGCTCGGCAAGCGCGGCGAACGGCTCGAGCTGACGAACGTCGGAGCCGATATGGGCGCCGATCGACTCGAGCCGCCGCCCCGACTTGCGCGCGAGCTCGAGCGCCACCGGCACCTCGTCGAGGGCGATCCCGAACTTCGAATCGGCGGCGCCGGTCGCGAGATGTGGGTGCGTGCCCGCATCGAGCGCGGGATTGACCCGCATGCCGATCCGTCCGGGATGACGAAGCGTCGCCTCCAGCCCGCCGATCGTCTCGGCGTTGACGAGGGCACCGCTGTCGAGGGCGGCCGTCAGGTCGGCATCGGTCTGGCCGGCGCCGTTGA
>JAICRD010000110.1 GCA_025937535.1 Chloroflexota bacterium
ACCCCGAGGATCACCCAGATGAGGATCGGCACGATTCTCTCCTGATAGGCACGCTGAGCACCCAAGCATTCCCCGTGCCCGAACGGATCGGCGCCCGTCGCTATCCTGACCCGCGTGACGCAGCAGCCCGCCCGCGGCGCTCTCGTGGCCATCCTGGGTGGCGTGGCCCTGCTCGGTGCCCTGTGGTTCATGCCCGACATCACGCCGCAGGCCGCGATTCCGGCCGTCGGCCAGCAGAACGAGCATGGGCGCATCGTCGAGTCGTTCGGCCCGGACGCGAATGGCAACCCGAGGTACTCGGTGGAAGTCGTCGCGAGCGGTGAGCGGTTCGAGGCGATCGTCCAGGTCGCCGCCGAGTCCGCGCTGCCGGGCTCGATCGAACGAGAGGCCTACGAAGTGGGTGACGAGGTTGTCGTCACACGGTTCACCGGTCCGGCGGGAGGCGGCACGGCCATCATCAGCGAGCCCTGGCGCATCCCGATGTTGGCCACCGTCGCGTTGGCCTTCGCCGCGGCCGTGGTCATCATCGGCGGCCTTCGTGGCCTGCGGTCCCTCGTCGCGCTCGCGCTCACCATCGCGGTTGTGGCCAAAGTCGTCATCCCCATGCTGCTGCACGGCGTGAGCCCCATCCTCCTCGCGGTCGGTGGGGGAACGCTGGTGACGATCGCGACACTGCTCCTGACCGAGGGAGCCAGCCGCGTCACCCTGGCCGCGACGCTCGGCACCGTCAGCGCCCTGGTCGCGACGGCAGTCCTCGCCGCGATCTTCACCGCAGCGGCGGGATTCACGGCGCTCCAGGGTAACGAGGAGATCGCATTCCTCATCCCGCTCATCGGAGAGCGCGTTGATCTCCAGGGCATCCTCCTCGCGGCAACCGTCTTCGGTGCCCTCGGCGTCCTCGACGACGTCACCGTCACACAGGCAGCCACGGTCGAGCAGCTGCATCGCGCGCGGCCCGATGCGAGCCGCGCCGGCGTCATCGGTCGGGCGATGCATGTCGGTCGCTCGCATATCGCCGCCGTGGTGAACACCCTGGTTCTCGCCTACCTCGGCGCCAGCCTGCCGCTGCTCCTGCTGTTCGCGCTGGGCGGCCAGGATCCGCTCGTCGTGATCAACGGCGAGATCGTTGCCGTCGAGGTCATTCGCGCCCTGGTCGGCAGCATCGGCATCGTCATGGCCGTGCCGCTGACGACGCTGGTCGCTGCCGCGCTCGTCGTTCGGTCGCCCGCCCCGAACGCGGGCACGTGACGTGCGTTAAAGGGAGGTATGGGGGAGTACGGACCAGCCACCACACTCGTCGATCGCTTGATCGCGCATGCCAGCGCGATGACCATGGCGGAGGCTGTCGACCTCTATCGCGCCCGGGCGGCGCGGCTGGTCATCCAGGGTCCGGAGGCCGAACGCCGCGCGCTCGCGAAGGCGAGACGGGCCGCGGCGATCGCCGGTCTGTCTGACGAGTACGATCGCGCACGACACGCGGCCGCATCGGCGTGGCGCGCGGCCCTGCCGGAGACGCAGGGGCCATGGCTGCTGGTCGGCGAGGCCATCGCCAGCGCCGCGGGTGGGCTCGTCGTAAACGACACCCTGGACGACGCGGCGTTTCAGCTGCTGATCGGGCCATGGCGGCAGGCGATCGGCACCATGACACCGGTTGGCCCGGGTCTCGCCAGGGAACGCATCACCCGCCGATAGGGATTCCGCCGCGGGGGACTATCGGGTGATGGATCGGCGGGCCCGAAGCGGCATCCTGCTCACATGGCCGATGCCGTCCTCGCATCACAGCTCCTCTCGTTCGCGGCGCTGGTCGCCGCGACCGTCGAGTACCGCGAGATCCTGAGGCGCCGCGTCGTGACTCGCCGCCAGGAAGCCGAGCAGCGCGCAGCGTACGACGCGGGTCTGCGCGGCATGGTCCGGGTCTTCCTCGCCGAGCACTAGCCTGCAGAACGGACGACCCAGCCGGAAGGTACCGCCCCGAACACGTCCGCTGGCACCTCCGCTGCTCGCATTGGCCTCGCATGACGGCCCACTTCACGGTCGACGCCGAGCGATACGCCTCGGTCGCGCATGACCCCGTGTGCGCGCGTTGCGGACATGGCGCGTCGCTCCACGCGATCAGCGCGGGCTGCCTGTTGTGTGACCAGCGCGCGAGCGCCGGGCTGAGCAGCAGCTACTGCAACGGTTACCTGCCAGACCGGCCCCGGCGGGGTCGTGATGTCGTTCCGCGCACCCGCGTTTCAGGCGGCTGAGGCCTACTGACACGACTCGCGGTTCGCGCAGGTCGGTGGTTCGGCCGGCGGCTCGCGACCCCCATCCAGCAGCCGGCGATCTCCGAGCGGCTCCGGCAGGCGAACGGGCACCGCAGTCGGCGGATTTCCCTGGCACTCCTGCGCGCCACCCAACGGCACGACCCCGAACGTCACCATGACGGTGTCGTCGGAGATCTGGATGTCGGGGCCGCCGATGCGATCGGCGCTTGACCGGCCGCTCGCGCATCCCACCTCGGTCACCCAGGCCGTGAACTCGGTGGTGTCGGCGCCGATGTCGGCCGCGGGGTCGAGCGCCCACGTCGCCGGACCGTACTGGCCGGTCTCGGAGGGGGTGCAGGCCACCAGGGCGAAGCCCAACAGGAGGAGAGGCAATCGGCGCATATCAGGGGGTTGGTGCGGCGGGTGGGGATCGAACCCACATGCCCTTGCGGACAGCAGAGTTTGAGTCTGCCCTGTATACCAGTTCCAGCACCGCCGCAGGCCCGCAGTCTAGCGCGGCGCACTGTCGCGCATCGCGGCGCCTGTGGCTGCGGCGGGACCGGGGAACGTTCATTATGGAAGGCCCATGACCGACGCCCCCGAGCGCACGCCGGCCAACCGCACCCCGCCGCTTCCCGACGAGGCGGCGGTTATCCAGCGGGCAGCCGATGGCGATCGGACGGCGTTCGCGCAGCTCATGGAGCATTACCAGAGCGCGTGCTACGGCCTCGCCTGGCGCCTTCTCGGCGACCCGGACCAGGCGGCCGATGCGACCCAGGACGCCTTCGTCCACGCCTATCGTGCCATCGGCTCCTATCGTGGCGGCATCTTCCGGTCGTGGCTGCTGCGGATCACGGCCAACGCCAGCTACGACATCCTGCGTCGCGCTCAGCGGCGGCCGTCGAGCCCTCTGCCGGATGGCGAGGAGGGATCCGCGCCGGAGCTGCCCGACATCGGCGCCGTCAACCCGGTGGCGGAGGCGACGAAGAGCGAGCTGTATCGGCACCTGGAGGCCGCGCTGCGGCGTCTTCCCGAGGACCAGCGAACCGCCGTCGTCCTGTGCGACGTCTATGGCATGGACTACAACGAGGTGGCGGCCATGACGAAGTCGGCGCTCGGGACGGTGAAGTCGCGCATCCATCGGGGCAGGCTGCGCCTGCGTCAGCTCATGGCCGAGCACCGGGAACTGTTCAGCGGATGAGGGCGTCTGGAACGAGAGCATGCTGATTCCGAACCATCCGGACGACGAGCGCCTGTCGGCGCTGGCATCGGGTGATACCGATGCGACCGACGACGCCCCACTGACCGGGCACGTCTCCTCCTGCATCCGATGCACCGATCTCGTCAACGAGCTCGGTGCGCTTCGTGCTTCCCTCGCTGAGCTCCCGGACGTTCCGCCATCGCGGCCGCTCCGGCTGCTTCCGCCGGTCGAGGCGGAAGCCTCGCGGATCGACCGGGCGGGCGGCTGGGCGCGTCGCTTCTTCGCGCCGGTCCTGACCGCCGGGGCGGCGCTGGCGCTCGTCGGCCTGGTCGGCACGACGACGCCCGCGTTCCGCACTCAAGAGATCGTCCAGGACGTCGGCTCCGAGCTCTCGGCGCAGGCAAGCATGGCGGTCGAGGCACCGGCCGCCGAAGGTGGTGCTGGGGCTGGTGCGCCTGCCGCCTCCGCGGAGGAAGCGACCGACGGCGAGGCGCTCTCCGCGGGTGATGCGTCCTCTCCGACGGAGTCGAACGTGGAGCGCACGCTCTCCGCGCCTGGGGAGACGGCCGATGACGTCGACGATGGTGCGACCGCACTCGCTCCGGCGCCCGCCGAACGATCCCCATGGCCGATGGTGCTCTTCACCGGCGTCGCGCTCATGGTCGCCGCCGCGCTCCTGCGCTGGATCCTCGCCCCGCGCGCCGGGTAACGCTCAGAGCGCCAGGCGGCTCGCGGCGATCGCGCCGATAAGCAGCAGGACGATGACCGCACCGGCCAGCACGGCCGCCCACGCCGAATCGCGGAACGTCGACGGCAGCGGCTCAGGCCGCGGAGGCCGCCGCGTGCGGGGGATGACCACTTCACCCGGCTGACGGACGGTGCGCGGCGCCGCGCGCGTCTCGGCCGCGGTCGCCCTCCACGATGCCCACGTCCGCGTCGACGATGGTGCGACCGGCTGAACCGGAACGCGGGAGGCGCCCCAGTGGCCGCCTGCCGGCGTCCCGGCCGACGGATACTGCCGGTCGTACTCGCGCCGCCGGACCGGGTTGGACAGGATCGCCCATGCCTCGTTGATGCGGCGCATGCGCTCATCCGCGCCGCTCGCGCCCGCCTGGAGGTCGGGATGGTGGCGCTTCGCGAGACGCCGATGCGCGCGGGCAACCTGGAGCGGCGTGGCGTCGCGGGGGACGCCGAGCGTCGCGTACGGATCGGCGATTCGCCGGGCGTGCATGCGGGCGATTCTACGGCCGCAACGGCGGCCGCGAGGCCGCCATCGGTCTAGACTCTGAGGACCGATGGCCGAGCGCAGACCCCTCCTCATGCTCATCGACGGGCCGAGCCTCGTCTACCGCGGCTACTTCGCGCTGCCACCCCTGACCATGTCCGACGGCACGCTCGTGAACGCCGTCTTCGGCTTCCTCCAGATCGTGCTGCGCGGCATGCAGGACGTGAAGCCGGACTACGCGATGCTCAGCTTCGACGTCGGGCGGCCGCAGTTCCGCTTCGACGCGTACCCGGACTACAAGAAGGGTCGTCCCGGGATGCCGGACGACCTGCGCGCCCAGTTCCCGATCGTGCGCGAGATCGCGGGGATGATGGGCATCGCGATTCGCGAGATGGAGGGCTACGAGGCCGATGACGTCATCGGCACGCTCACGAAGAAGGCAACCGCCGCAGACGTCGACACGATGATCGTCTCCGGTGACCTCGACGGGCTCCAGCTGGTGGACGACCACGTGCGGCTGCTCACAACTCGCATGGGTGTGGCCGCCACGGTGATCTACGACGAGGCCCGGGTCATGGAGCGCTACGGCCTGCGGCCGGACCAGATGCTCGACTACAAGGCCCTGAAGGGCGATACCTCCGACAACATCCCCGGCATCCCGGGCGTGGGGGACAAGACGGCGAGCAGCCTGCTCCAGCAGTTCGGGACGCTGGACGGCATCTACGAGAACCTCGACCAGGTCAAGGGCAAGCTGCGCGACCGGCTGGAGGAGCACCGCGAGTCGGCGTTCATGTCGCGCGAGATCGGCCGGATCGTCACCGACCTGCCGGTCGAGCTGAACCTGGAGGAGGCACGGACGGGCCGATACGACCGGCGAGCCGTCGCGCAGCGCTTCCGCGAGCTCGAATTTCGCTCGCTGATCGACCGATTGCCGGCCTCGAGCATCGCGCCGACCGGTCCCGAACCGGGTGACAAGGAGACGAAGGGCGGGCTCCAGCTCAGCCTCGAGCTGCTCGGCGCGGGCGCGCCGGCCGCCGAGGCCGGCTCGACGCCGCGCGCGCAACCCGATCCGCTGGCCGATCCGGGCGGCGCCATCGAGCACGTCGACCCGCGCATCGTCCGCAGCGACGCCGATCGCGCGGAGCTGGACGCATGGCTGGCCGCGCACGAGGGCGCGATCGGCCTCGGCTGGTCTGCCGGCGCCGGGCGACCGCTCGAGCGTCCGCTTTTCGGGATCGCGCTTGCCGCCGCCGACGGTAGCAGCTGGTACCTGCCGTGGAGTGGCGACCGGCCCCTGCCGGAATGGTTCAGCCGCGGCGACCGCGAGCTGGTCGGACACGACCTGAAGCAGCTCATGGTCATGCTCGGCTCCCGTGGCGTGGCACTGGCCGGCGCCTGCTTCGACACGCTGGTGGCCGGCTACATGGTCAACCCGGCGCTGCGCGCCCAGACGCTGGACGACGTCGTCTCGACGCGCTTCGGCGGCGAGCTGCCCGAGAAGCCACTGACGCCCGAGACGGGCGCCGAGGAGGCCGCGTGTGCCCGTCGCTCGGCCGGCGAGGCGTTGACGGCACTCCTGGTGCGCCCGTCGCTCGAGCAGGAGCTGGCCGACGGTGGCCTCGGCAACCTGTTCGGGGAGGTCGAGATGCCGCTCGTCCCCGTGCTGGCGCGGATGGAGCTCGCGGGCATCTGCCTGGACCTCGAAGCGCTCGCCGTCATGCGCGAGGAGTTCGGCGCCACGCTCGCGGGGCTGGAGTCGCGCATCTACGAGCTCGTCGGGCACGACTTCAACATCGGCTCGCCCAAGCAGCTGGAGCAGATCCTCTTCCACGAGCTGGGCCTCCCGGCCACGAAGCGGACCCGCACGGGCTATTCGACCGATGCATCGGTCCTGGAGGAGCTGCGCGAGCAGCACGAGGTGGTCGGCCTCATCCTGGAGCACCGCCAGGTCGCGAAGCTCAAGTCGACCTACGTCGACGCGCTGCCGACGCTGGTGGATGCCGAGGGTCGGCTGCACACCACGTATCAGCAGGCCGTGGCCGCGACGGGGCGGCTCTCGTCGACCGACCCGAACCTCCAGAACATCCCGATCCGCACCGCGCTCGGTCGCCGAATTCGCCGCGCCTTCGTCGCGCCCTCGGGGCGGCTGCTGCTCGGTGCCGACTATTCCCAGCAGGAGCTGCGCATCCTGGCGCACGTCTCGGCCGATCCCGGCCTGCGCGCCGACTTCGAGGCCCACTCCGACATCCACCTCGCCGCCGCGGCCCGCGTGCTCGGCCTCGCGCCCGACGAGGTGGGTCCGAAGGAGCGCAGCGTCGCGAAGATGATCAACTACGGGATCGCCTACGGCCTGAGCGACTACGGCCTGGCCGAGCGCCTCAAGATCCCGCGCGAGGAGGCGCAGAAGTTCATCACCGACTACTTCGCCGCGTACGAGGGGATCCGCCGCTACACCGTGGAGATGAAGATCCTGGCGCGCGACCAGGGGTTCGTGACGACGCTGCTCGGCCGGCGTCGGTACCTGCCGGAGCTGACCGCGCGCAACGGCGCCCTGCGGTCGGCCGGCGAACGGATGGCCATCAACATGCCGATCCAGGGCACGGCCGCCGATGGGATGAAGATCGCCATGGTCCGCGTGGACGCGGCGTTGCGCGAGCGCGGCCTGCGGTCCCGAATGCTGCTCCAGGTCCACGACGAGCTCGTCTTCGAGACCGATGAGGAGGAGCTCCCGGTCCTGGCCGAGCTCGTGCGTGACCTCATGGAGGCCGCCTTGCCGCTCGACGTGCCGCTGCTGGTCGACCTCAAGGTCGGCTCCAACTGGGAGCAGATGGACCGATACGAGCAGGTCGA
>JAICRD010000108.1 GCA_025937535.1 Chloroflexota bacterium
CCAAGGGGCGCGACCTGATTCGCGCCTATGCCTATACCGGGCTCGACCCGGAAAACGAGAACCAGCGCAAGTTCATCGACTTCCTTGGCAAGAACGGCTACAAGCCGGTCGTCAAGGACATCCGCAAGTTCGGCGACGGACGGATGAAGGCGAACCTCGACATCGAGCTGGTGGTGGACCTGTTCCGCCTGGCCGATCGGATGGACATCGCCGTCATCGTGTCCGGCGACGGCGACTTCGCTCCCGCCATCCGCGCGCTCCAGGACACCGGGGTGCGCTGCGAGGTGATCAGCTTCAAGCCGAACACCTCCTCCGACCTGATCGCGGTGGCCGATGAATTCTTCGACATCATGAAGGTCGCCTCCATCAGCCGGAAGGAAGGACGCGCGACCCGCGCCTCGATGTCGGCTCCGGAGATGCCGGCCAAGGAGGTCAGCCCGGAGTTCGGCTTCCGCGACGCATCGCCGTCGGTCGCCGCCGCGGCGCTGGCCGCAATCAAGGGCGGTGGCGCAGGCAACGGACGCCGATCGCGGAACGGTGGGTCGGACCGCCGCGGTGCCGCACCGTCGGAGGAGCCGCCCGGCGAGCGAGTTGCCACGCCGACCGCCACCGAGTCGATCGCCGAAGGATCCGAGGAGACGCGCCGCCGTCGCCGACGCCGTGGCGGCCGTGGGCGGGGTCGTTCGCGCCATGAGGATTCGGTGCCCGCAGGGACGGGCAGCGAGGAGATCGGTTGGGAGGAGCTCGACGACCTGAGCCAGGTCGACGGGGTGGTCGAGGAGGAGCGCGAGTACACCTTCGAGGAGGCCGACGCCGCCACGCTGGCCGAGCTGGGCATCAGCCCCGACGAGGTTGCTTCCGAGGCGGCCGAGGAGGAGAAGCCGAAGCGCCGGACGCGCACGAAGAAGGCCGATGCCGCCGACGCCGAGGAGCCCAAGCCGAAGCGCACGCGCGCCAAGAAGGCCGATGCGGCCGACGGCGAGGACAAGCCCAAGCGCACGCGCACCAAGAAGGCCGACGCCGCCGATGGCGATGAGAAGCCGAAGCGGCGTACCCGATCCGCGGCGTCCGAGCCGACGAACCGGGCGAGCGCCGAGGCTGCCGACGGTGGCGACGGTGGCGAGCCTCAGGGCATCTGGGGCCGCTTCCGCTCCGCTCGCAAGCCGAGGGCGACCACTTCCAGCTGATCTCGTCGTCGACGTAGTCCGCTGCGGGGCGTATCCGCCACTTCTTGGCCGATACTCCAGGGGCGGAATAACGTCGCTCCAAGCCGGACGTCAGACCCAGACACGCGAAGAGCCGGCCCATTCCCGGGCCGGCTCTCGCTATTCGCCGTCTAGGCGGTGGGCTCTCGGTCCACGCCCTCGTACGCGTCGTTGATGGCGTCGGCCGTCTCGCTCGCCGCCGCCTCCGCAGCATCGGCCGTCGCCGCGCCGCCGGCCGCGGCGCCCTCCTGGACACTGGCGGTCGACGCGCCGCTCAGGCTCTCACCGGGCAGCGTCTCGACGCCGTGACCGTTGGTCGTCGTGTCCTCGCGCTGGAATATCGGCACCCATTCGTCCTTCGCCTTGGTAGCGATCTCGTCGGCGCGGACGCCGAGCTCGCGGCGCATCTCGCTGCCGCGCTTGGGTGTCGTCAGCATGGCAACGACCGCGCCGGCAGCGGCGCCCAGGAGCAGCCCCAAGAAGAAGGCGCCCCAATGACGCTCCTCGCGCTGCTTGAGCCCGAGGCGCTGGGCCGCGGTATCGACGATCTCTCGTCCCGCCGGAATCGCCGCGCCGGCGGCACCGACCGCGAGCGTGCGCCGCTTCCAGAGGTCCTCGAACGCCGGAAGCAGCGACTTGCGCCACGTGCGGCCGGACCACTTGGCGGTGTCGTTGGCGGCGCGCGAGACGCGCTTGGCGGCGTCGCGGCGTATCGGTCGAGAGTCGCGCCACGCCTCGTTGCCGCGGTCGGCGAGGGTGTCGGCCAGCTCCTGACCGCGCTTCGTCCACTCCTGGGTCAGCTTCGCGTCGACCACCCGATCGACGAGCGCTCGGATGTTGTCGGTGATCTCGTCGGCCGTTCGTGCCGGGCGAGTCGGCATGGTAGTTCTCCTTCGGACTCGGCCGCTTCGGGTGCACGAAGTATGCCACTCGCCGGTCGATCGGCACAGTCGGCGAATCTGTCGTCGAGGGCGCTCGAACCTATACTCGGCGCGTGATCGAGACGCTGGAATCCGGCTTTCAGAGCGTGGGCCAAGCGAGCGCACGACGCATCGCCCGACACGCGGCCGAGCGCGGACATTCCGGACCGACGCTGCTCGTCCACGGCCCGCCCGGATCGGGCAAGCGCGCCTTCGTCGACGATCTGCTGGCCCTCGCGTTCTGCATCGAGCCCGACGCCTCGCGGCGCCCGTGCAACGCCTGTCGCGGCTGTCGCGACGCCCGGGCGCGAGCACATCCAGACCTGGTCATCGGCTCGACCGATGCCTGGCGCGAGCAGCGCTCGACGGGCGAGAGCATCGTCGCGGCCGCGCGTCGCTGGCTGCTGGACGCGGCCGGTGCACCGGTGGTCGGCGAACGGCGGGTCGTCCTCATCGAGCATGCCGATCACGCGAACGAGCAGGTCCAGAACGCCTTGCTCAAGGCGCTCGAGGAGCCGACGGATCGGCATACCTTCATCCTCGTGGCCGATGAGCCATCGCGGCTGCTCCCGACGATTCGCTCGCGGTGTCAGCCGCTGCGCATCGGCCGCGTGCCGCACGACGAGCTCGTGGCCCATCTCATGAACCGGCGCAGCCTCCCGGCCGACCAGGCCGAAGCGCTGGCGCGCATCGCCGATGGGCTGTCCGCAACCGCACTGCGCTTCGCGGACCGCGCCGACCTTCTCGACTGGCGACGTCGGTTGCATGCCGAGCTGCTCTCGTTGCTGGAGCGCGGCCGGGCCGATCGTTTCGCCGCCATCGGCGACCTGCTCGACGAGGCAGGCAGGCTGGACGCCCCCCTTCCCGAGACGCCGGTCGACGCGGACGGCGAGACGGTTCGCACGCCGGCCTCGGCACAGCGGGCGGCTGCGCTGATCATCGTCGACGCCTGGCTGAGCCTGGCGCGAGACCTCCTGGTTGCCGCCGCCGGTCGTGCGGAGCTGGCGCCGGGCACCGAGCTCTCGCCCGAGGTGGCGCGCATCGGCCTGCGCTTGGGAACTGCCCCGATCATCCGCGTCATCCGCCTGCTCGAGCGCATCCACGATGGCCTGCGCGAGAATGCCGCCCCGCGGCTCGCGCTGGAGGCCGCGATGCTCACCTGGCCTCAGCTCGAGCGGTGAGCCACGAGCGAATGACGGCCCGCGTGACAGGTCGGGTCCAGGGGGTTGGCTTTCGCTGGTGGGTCCGGCGCCAGGCCGATGCGCTCGGGCTGACCGGCTGGGTCATGAATGCCGACGACGAGCGCTCGGTGGAGCTCGTGGCCGAGGGCGAGCCGGCATCGCTCGATGACCTCCAGCGGCGGCTGCATGACGGGCCGTCCGGGGCCCGCGTCGAGACGGTCGAGGCGAGCCGGCAGCCCGCCAGCGGCGAGTTCGAAGGATTCGGGATCGTCCGCTCGTGAACTGGCGCGCCCTCGGTTGCGGAACGCTGGCCATCGCCGCCTTCGTGGCGGTGGGGCTGCTCGGCATATCGCGCGCCTTCGGGCCGGCCGAGTGCCCCGACGGGCTGCGCTACGAGCCGGCTGCATATGTGGCGACCGGCTCACGGACCGATGCGCCGGCATTGCCCGGCAGCGAAGCCGAGCTCGAGCGCGTCGGCAGCGCCGCGTTCGGCCTGGCCAGCTGGGAGGTGTGGGTCGCCCCGGGCACCGCCCCAAGCGCGAGCGCGGAGCCGCTGCCTGAGCGGATCGTGCTCGACTGCGGCGACGGCACGTTCCAGGCCTACCAGCGGCCCAACTCATGAGCAGGCGACCGATCCTGTTGCTCGTCAATCCGAGCGCCGGCGGCAAGCCCGGCTCCGGTCCCGGCCTGGCCGACGACCCGGCGCTGCTGACCGCGGACGCGCTGCGCGACGCCCTTCAACAGCGCGGCCTGCAGACGTCGCACCGGGAGCTGGCCGAGGACGACGACCTGATCGAGCTGGCTCGCCACGCCGCCGACACGGGCCACGACGTGGTCGTCGCCGGCGGCGACGGCACGGTCAGCCAGGCCGCGACCGCGCTCATCGATCACCCGGATGCGACGCTCGGCATCCTGGCCATGGGCTCGTTCAACAACATGGCGCGTGGCTTCGGCATCCCGACCACGCTCGACGCGGCGCTGGACCTCATCGGCTCCGGCGGCGCATCGGAAGTGGACGCGGGCTGGGTCGTCCGCGAGGGCGATGACGGACGGCCGTTCTTCGAGGCGGCCGGCGTCGGCCTCGACGCCATCGGCTTCCTCGCGGTCGAGCTTGCCGAGAAGCGCGGCTGGTTGCGCGCCGGTCAGGCGCTGTGGCGTGGCATGCGCATGCGCCGCACGCCGATGCGGATCACGATCGACGATCGCACCTATCGCACCGGGTCGCCGACCGTCACGGTCAGCAACGGTCCGTACCACGGCATGGGCTTCGCCGTCTCCGCCGATGCCGACCCGACCGACGGGCTGCTCGACGTCGCCGTCTTCGCTGGCATGAGCCGATGGGAGGTGCTGCGCCACTTCCTGGCCGTCGCCCGCCGGCGTCGACGACGCGAGCCGCGGATCGTCGGGTACAGGGCGCGGCGGATCACCATCGAGGGCGGCCGTCGAGCGCTGCCGGCGCACGCCGACGGCGTGAGCATCGGCACCACGCCGGTGACCTTCGAGGTGCGTCCCAGGGCGCTGCGCCTGTTCCGCTAGGGACTACCCGCGGCGTTTGCCAGGGGAGCAACTATCGGCCAGGGAGATGGCCGATTCAGTCAGCACGGGGGCCGTTCTTGGCTACGCGTTGCCGCCGGGGCAACGAATGGCCATTCCAGGCGCCGATGTGGGCGCCTGCTTGGCCGATAGTTGCCATGCCGGCAACGCGCCCAGAGGCCGTCAGAGGTTCAGCGTGGGGCGGAAGAGGCGGTCGTGGGTGGCCAGCGCGAACCGGTCGGTCATGCCGGCGATGTAATCGGCCGCCTGCGTCTGGGCCGAGGCCTCGTCCTGGCGGTAGGAGTCGGGGATCTCTTCGGGGTGCTCGAGGTGCCAGTCCATCAGGTCGCGGATGACCGCGATGGCTCGACGCTGCTGGCGCTGCTGTTCCGCCGACTGGTAGACGTTGTCGAACATGAAGTCGCGCAGCTGGTTCATGACGGCCAGCGTCTCGTCGTCCATGCGCACCGCACCCGTGCGCAGCGACTCGTCGATTACCGCGTTGATCATGGTGTTGATCCACTCCTTGCCCGGCTCGCCGAAGCGCTCGAGGATGGCGGGCGCAAACGCGTCGCGGTCCAGGACGCCGGCGCGGATGGCGTCGAGCGCGTCGTGCGCCAGGTAGGCGATGCGGTCGGCGAAGCGGACGCAGAACGCCTCTGGCGTTGACGGCGGCGGGTTGATCCGCCAGGAGTGGGCACGGATGCCGTCGCGCACTTCCCAGGTCAGGTTGGCGTCCTCGAGCACCTCGTAGATACGGACCGATTGCGCGGCGTGGTGCCACTCGTCGGGGTCGAAGTAGGGGCTGAGCGCATCCTCGCCGGTATGGCCGAATGGCGAATGGCCCACGTCGTGCCCCAGCGCGATCGCCTCGGCCAGCGGCTCGTTCAGCGCCAGGGCGTTGGCCAGCGAGCGCGCCACCTGGGTGACCTGCATGGTGTGGGTCAGGCGCGTGACGAAGTGATCGCCCTCCGGGTTGAGGAAAACCTGGGTCTTGTGCTTCAGGCGGCGAAAGGCCTTCGAATGGATGATCCGATCGCGGTCGCGCTCGAACGCCGTTCGAAACTCGTCCGGCGCCTCCGGCCGCTCGCGGCCGCGGGACTGCGTGGAGCGGGTGGCCGCCGGACTGAGGCGCTCTTCCTCGGCCTCGCGCGCGAGCCGGTCGCGGCGCCGCAGCTCGCCGCCCGCCCTGATCTCCTGCATCGGCTCGATCATGCCACGGCCGCACCATAGCGATCCTCCGGCGACGTCGCGATTGCCGCCAGGGCAACTACCGGCCAACTTCGCGCCGAATGGACCCATTGCCCGGTCGCTTGTTTCCGGGCCAGGAACGTACGGCCATTGATCAGCCGTGACCTCGCCCGAACTCGGCCGTTAGTTGCTCCGGTGGCAACGTCCCGGATTTGGCCAGGTGATAAGGTGGCCGGCTTTGACCGAGCCGATGATCGCCACGCCACGTACAGGCCGCCAGCACGCGCTGGCGGTGCTGCAGGCGCTGTTCGTGACCTTCCTGTGGTCGACGTCCTGGGTGCTGATCAAGATCGGCCTCGATGACCTGGACCTGAAGCCGTTGAGCTTCGCCGGTCTCCGGTACGCGCTGGCCGCGGGGATCCTCCTCCCGTTCGGCATCCGCGCCATGCGCTCGGCCCACAAGGCGGCACCGATCAACGCCGGCCTCATCGGTCGCGTCGCGATCTACGGCCTGCTCTTCGTGGCGGTTGCGCAGGGCGCGCAGTTCGCCGCCCTGGCCGTGCTGCCGGCGACGGCGGTGAGCCTGATCCTGTCGTCCATCCCGATGTGGGTGGCGCTGGTGGCCCTGGCAGAGGGCGCCGAGCGGCCGACGATCGGGCAATTGGCCGGCATTGCACTGCTGACCCTGGGCGCGGTTCTCTATTTCGGGCCGTTCGAGATCGGATCCGATGCGCTGCTCGGCTTCGCCGCCGCTGCGGTGTGCGCCGCCGCCGCGACCAGCTCGGCGCATCTGGGGCGGCGCCTGGCGCGCGACGTCATCGGCCAGCTTGGGGGCTCCATCGGCCTGACCGCGTCGAGCATGGCGGTCGGCGCGATCGTGTTGCTGGCGGTGGGCCTCGGGCTCGAAGGATTTCCGCAGGTGGACCTGGCGGGCTGGCTCATCATCGGCTGGCTGGCGTTGGCGAACACGGCCTTCGCGTTCACCCTGTGGAACCACACCCTGCGCACGCTGACCGCGGTCGAGTCGAGCGTGGTGAACAACACGATGACCATCCAGATCGCCGTCCTGGCGATCGTGTTCCTGGCGGAGCAGCTCGGGCCGCTCCAGTTCGTCGGCCTGCTGCTGGCCGCCGCGGGCGCTGCGGTGGTCCAGGTGGCGCCGCTCATTCGCGCGCGGCGAGGACGCTAGCCGATATCGGTGTCGGTCTTTCCCGCGCCCATGGCCGCGAACGACGGCTCCTCGAACGCCTCGTCATGCATGCGCTTCGCTCCGGCACCCTCGATGATCCGGCGCCGCACCCAACCGGAGACCGTATCGACGGCGATGGTGGCGACCACGATGACGATCACCAGCGTCCCGGTGAGCTCGTAGCGATGGAACGTGATCGTCTGCTGGAGGCTGAAGCCGATGCCGCCCGCCCCGACGACGCCCAGCACGGCCGCCGCCCGGATGTTGATCTCGAAGCGATACAGCCAGAAGGCGATGATCTCGGGCAGCACCTGCGGCAGCACGCCCCAGCGCTGGATCTGGAGCGATCGTCCGCCCGCGGCCCGGGCTGCCTCGACGGGCCCCGAATCGATGCCCTCGATGACTTCGGCCGTCAACTTTCCGAGCGTGCCGACCGAGTGCAACCCGATGGCGAGCGCACCGGCGACCGGCCCAAGGCCGGCGATCGGGATCATGATCGCGATGGCCAGGATGATCTCGGGGAAGGCGCGGATGGCGTTGAGCACCTGGCGCATGACGTTCGAGACGAGCCCGCTCGA
>JAICRD010000049.1 GCA_025937535.1 Chloroflexota bacterium
CCGGCGTCGAGGAGGTTCGGCAGCATGACCGCGGTCTGCATCGCGACCCGGGTCGGCTCGCAGGCGACGAGCGCCACGAGCACGACCAGGAAGGCCAGACCGATGCGCCGCAGCGACCGCATCGGGCCATCCTAGTGGTGGTCCGGGTCGTCCCTCCGCCGCGCCGCTGCCTGTTCCACCTGGAGCCGCATCCGGTACAGGACGTTCCACTCCTCGCTGTTGAGGCTCGCAGCGTCCATCCGGTCCTGGACCTCGTCCAGCCTGCGGCGAAGCCCGTCGACGTCGCCGTTGGCGGCTTTCCGCGCCTCCGTCAGCTCGTCCTCGATCTGCTGCGAGTCGTCGCTCCAGGTGAGGTAGGCCTCGCGGAAGGCGAGCTCGCGCTCGACCGCGGCACGAACCCGGTGAGCGTCCTCCGTTGGGCCAAGGATCGCGACGTTCGTGGCGTAGGCGTAGATCTCCAGGCCATGGGCCCTCAGCCGCATCGGGTCGCCGCGAACAACCGCGCCGAGCAGGTGCCGGGCCGCGAAGCCGACCGTTCGCATCGGCCAGGCCTTCGGGCCGGTCGCCTCACTGACCGAGACATCCTCGATGCCGATGGAAGCCAGCGCGGCGCGAACGGCCTCGACCAGGTCGTCGTCATCGGTGCCCTCCTTCATCACCAGCGGCACCTGCACCAGGGCGCGCTTCTGGCGCCAGCGCTGAATGAGCAGAAACGGCGTGAACGCGACCATCTCGAGCACCGCCAGCCCGAGCAGGAAGGTCGCCGGGTAGCTGACCGGGATCAGGCGCAGCCACTCCGAGACGGTGCGCTCGTCGCGGAACTCGCCGATGACCAGGCCGCCGGCAACCCCGGGCGGCGCCAGAACGATCGCGCCGACGAGCGCCAGGTAGTGGATGGCCTCCACGTCGAAGTTGCGATCGATGACGCCCGCGGCCTCGAGCAGCGCACCGGTGAAGATCGGGATCGCGAAGCCGATGATGACGATGACCCAGCCCGCGGCCACCAGGCTGACGACCGCCAGGATGCGACCCTGCGAGCCGGGGACCTGCCCGAAGTAGAGGGCGGTCGCCCAGCCGAGGGCGAACGAGGCTGACTTGCTGAGTGCCTGCCACGCGAGGAGCAGGACGAACGGCAGGAACGGCACGCACGCTCATGACGCAAGCGACATGCCGCTCGCTCGCTCAGTCGAGGGTCAGCGGCCTCACCGTCATGGCGTCGGCGACGCGCCCCTCCCATTCCTCGCGTGGGCTGTCGCAGTAGAGCTCGATCTCGTTGCCGTCCGGATCGGCGGTGTAGAGGCTTCGCGTCACGCCGTGGTCGGCGGTGCCCTTCAGCAGGCCGCGCTCGGCGAGGATGCCGTGCGCGTTCTTGACGGCTTCCCAGTCGGCCAGCTGGACCGCGACGTGGTACAGGCCGACCGCCGTCGGGACTGGCGACGGGGCCGAGTCACCGACGCGCAGCAGCGCGAGGTCGTGGTGGTTCTCGCCGGTGGCGGTGAGGAAGATCATCACGTTGCTCATCTCGCTCGCCACGCGGAAGCCGAGCAGGTCGCGATAGAACG
The DNA here is from genome assembly GCA_025937535.1 of Chloroflexota bacterium. GTDB lineage: Bacteria > Chloroflexota > Limnocylindria > QHBO01 > QHBO01 > JACDBZ01. Next base: position 1,563 of record JAICRD010000049.1, read on the forward strand.
CCAGTGACCGGTCCAGGTCGCGCACCTTCAGCACGACGTGCCCTACTCGGATCGGCTGGAGCATCGATCGATGCTACCCCACGCGCCGGGCTCGGCACTGTGGGACGTGGCTTACTCGACATATCGAGTCGATTTCGCCAGAGACGGCGTTCGCGCTGCGCTTCCGCGCTCAATCGAGTCGGGTGACGCACGAGCGTCGCGTCGCGGAGCACGTCGCGCTCATCCGGCCTCCATGTATCGCGGGAATCGCGCGCGAACGGGTCCTCGCGTGAATCAGGCTCGATAGATCGAGCCGGCTTGGGTCACGACGGCTAGGACAGCCCCAGCTTCGCGCTGCAGGCGGGCCATGGGGCGAAGCCCCGCGCCGCGTGGAGCCGCTCGGCCACGATGATCTGCTGCTCGCGCGTGGCGAGGTGCGCGTACTCGGCGAACTCGCCGCCGCCGTATCCGAGCCACGTGCCGTAGCTGAACTGGAGGCCGCCGTAGTAGCCGTTGCCGGTGTTGATGGCCCAGTTGCCGCCGGATTCGCACTGGGCGAGCTGATCCCACACCGTCCCGCCGTCGTAGCTGGCGACCGGCGCGGGCGCCGCTGGAGCAGGCGGCGCAACGGGCCGAGGCGTGGCGACCGGCTGGAGGGTGGCCTGCATCGGCGCGGATGCAGGGGTGGGCATCGGAACGGAGCTGAGCGATTCGCTTCCGGTGCTGGTTGGCGCCGATGACGTCAGGCTGCGAACGGCGAGAAGGCCCCCGCGGTCGACGATCGCGTCGCGAGTGGGCGTGGCCGGCAGGAGACGATCGGTGGAAGCGACCGGCACCTCGATCGCCGATCGGGCGGCGAGCGGGGCGAGGAGCGCGATTCCGGAGATGCTGACGGCGGCCAGGATGAGGACGCGTCGAACGATGCTCATCGGGGATCGGCGCTAACGAGGTTCGATGCGGCGACGCGCCGCGAGTGGTCCGGCAATAGAATTCTTCCCAATACGTGGTCCGGCCGGCATGACCCCCGCATACGAGCTCAGGTCTACCGGCGTCGAGCCACCCTAACACCCGGTTTTCGGGCTGTCGAGCGCGGGAGGACCCATTGCCACGTAGGAAGAAGGAGCCGGAGCAGCGTCGCGGCACGGTCGTGGTCCGTGGCAAGAGCCCTGGCGCGCGCCCGACGGAGGACACGAAGCTCCTCCGTTCACGCGGGGAGCCCTTCCATTTCCAGGAGACCGATACGTGGCGGACGCTGCGGATCATGGGTGAGTTCGTCGAGGGCTTCGACGCCCTCGCCGAGATCGGTCCGGCGGTCACCATCTTCGGGTCGGCGCGCGTCGGGCGCCGCAACCGCTACTACGGTGCGGCGCGGCGGCTCGCGGCGGCGCTTGCCAGGCAGGGCTTCGCGATCATCACCGGCGGCGGACCGGGAATCATGGAGGCCGCCAATCGAGGCGCGAAAGAGGCGGGCGGCCTCTCCATCGGCGCGAACATCGAGCTGCCCTTCGAGCAGGGGCTGAACGAGTACGTCGACCTCGGCATGGAGTTCCGCTACTTCTTCGTGCGCAAGGTGATGTTCGTGAAGTACGCCGAGGCCTTCGTGATCTTCCCCGGCGGCTTCGGCACGCTCGACGAGCTGTTCGAGTCCCTGACCCTCATCCAGACCGGCAAGGTCGAGCACTTCCCGGTCGTGCTCTACGGCACCGAGTACTGGGAGGGGATGATGCAGTGGATCCGCGACAAGCCGCTGTACGAGGAGAAGATCAGCCCCGAGGACCTCCACCTGTTGACCATCACGTCCGACATCGACGAGGCCTGCGAGGCCATCGCCAAGCACCACCGGTCACGAGAGCAGGAGCGCAAGGAGACGGCCAGCCAGGAGGCGACCAAGCAGGCCATGCAGGAGGCCGATACGGGCCGCTCGAACCGATAGGGGTCAATCGTACGAGGCCTACTGCCGGGCCGTACCCGCGTGGTGGCCGCGGCTCACGCCCCGGGACGGAGCATCCACTCGCTGACGTCGCGCTGAGATCTTCGAGGACGGCGATCGGTGGCGGGCCCGACCGGATTCGAACCGGCGATCTCCAGCGTGACAGGCTGGCATGTTGGGCCACTACACCACGGGCCCGCGGGAGTGACGGTGGCGGAGCATAGCAGACATCGCCCCTCCCTTCAGTGAGCCGATCCGGACCTGCGTGCGCCGACCAGCCGAGCCACGACCACCGCATAGCCGATGGCGGCGACCGATGCGCCGGCGACCCCAGCCAGGAACGCCGGCGCGTACTCGGGGGTGGCCGCCGCGCTCGTCGCCGCAGCCGCCGCGAGCGCGATCAGCGTTGCGGTCAGCAGTGAGGCGAGCAGGATCGCTGACGTCGATCCCCACCGCCGGCGCGCGCCAAGTCCGATGAGCACGACGACGTGCACCAGCCCCACGGCCAGCAGTCCTCCGCCGAGGGCGACGATTGCGCCGCGCAGCGCATCGGTGTCGATCACCAGCGGTGGCAAGGCGGCTTCGAGCTGGGGCGTGGCGAAGGCTGCGACGCCGATGGACACGCTGCCGGCAAGCAGCCATACGATCGCGCCGAGGAACAGGATGCCGCGAGCCACGCCGCCGAGCGACCGGGTCAGCGGCGGGGTCGGAGCAGGAGCAGCGCGGAGACGCCGAAGACCAGCGTGGCGACGGTGAGCGCGACGGCCAGCACGGGGTCCGACGGTGGGTTGACCATGGCGAGCACGGTGCCGATGGCGGACAGCGCGGCAGCGACGGCGGCCAGGATGCCCGTCACCAGCCGTGCGCGACGAACCTCGGCCAGGACCGCGACGCCACCCGCCGCCAGACCGCCGCCCAGCAGCAGCGCGACGATGCCGAGCCCGACCGGCAGGATGGCCAGCGCCCCCAGGTTCGGTGGCGGATCGCCGTCGTAGCGGGCGCCGATGGTGAGCGCCATGGCGATCATCCCGATGGCGGTGATGACCAGCGCAATCCCGCCGACGACCACCGCAACGGTGGCCGCCGCGGTCGCGTCGCCGAGGTGCTCGGGCGCGAGCGAGTGCGCCCCGCGACGGCGGGCGACAGCGGACGAGGCGGCGCTGATGGTTCGGCGGGTGGTCATCGGCGACGGATTGTACGCGGAAGGGGGCTGGCGCTGCAGCCGGCCCTATACTCGGCGCGGATGCCCTACGAGCTGCCCCCGGACCCGAGCACGGCGCGGCGAACCCGGATCGTCGGATGGGTCACGTTCGTCCTCGCGGCGCTGCTCGTGGTGCTGGTCGCCTACTTCGCCTACGTCGGCTACGAGGGCTCGCGCCAGCTAACGGACCCGCCAACCCGGACCTCCGACTGCCGCACCCCGGCCGACATGGGCTGGGAATACGAGGCGATCAACTACGACGTCGCCGATGACGAGACGGCCGTCAGCGCGGATACGTCGGCAGCGTGCGCGGCGGCGCGCGCGACGGCCGGAACGGCGCTCGTCGGCCCGGGCGACGTGCCGCTGGCCGGCTGGTACATCCCGGCCGGCAATGGAGCCGAACCGACCGGTCCGACGGTCATCGTTGCCCACGGCTGGAGCGACAGCAAGAGCGGCATGCTCGAGCGGGCGGCGATCCTGCACGACACCTATAACCTGGTTCTCTTCGACCTCCGCAACCACGGCCAGAGCGGACGCTCACCGACGACCCAGGGCCTTCGCGAGGCGGGCGATATCGAGGCCGTCCTCGACTGGCTCGAGACCGCCAAGGGGCCGCAGCAGGTCGCGCTCCTCGGCGTCTCGATGGGGGGCGCCAGCGCCCTGAACGAGGCCGACGACGACGAGCGGATCGACGCCCTGGTGATCGAATCCACGCACGCCACCCTCGCCAACGCCGCCCAGGCGCGGATCGACCGCGCCGGCTATCCGCTCTCGCTGCCGGGCAGCTGGGCGGTCCTGCTCGGCACGCTGATGCGAACCGGCGAGGACGTCAGCGCGGCCGACCCGGTCCAGGCCGTGGGGCGGCTCGACGGCCGTCCGCTACTGCTGATCAGCGGTGAGCTCGACGAGTCCATCGGCCCGACCGACGCCGATGATCTGCTCGCCGCGGCCGAGGAAGCGGACGTGCCGGCGGAGCTTCACGTCTGCGCCACGGCAGGCCATGCCGGCTCGATCGAGGCGTGCGCTGAGGACTACCCCGGCTGGGTGCTAGGCTTCCTCGACCGCGTCCTGGCGCCCTCCGGCTGACGCTTCATCCGAGCATCACGCGCCCGACTTCTCGAGGTACCCGATCCCGATGACCATCGCACCCTCCGACGCCGACGCGCGCTTCGACCGGACCATCGACCGATGGTTCCGCGACCACCTGGCCATGCGGCCGGAGACGGCGACCTACCTGGGACTGCACGACTCCGACGACCAGCTTTCGCACGGGGGCCGCGACGCGATCGACGAGGAGATCGCGTTCTATCGGCGCACGATCGACGAGCTCTCCGCCATCGATGCCGGCGAGCTCAGTGCGGACCGCGCGCTGGATCGCGACCTGGCCGTTCACCAGGCTCGCCTCGCGCACTTCTGGCTGACCGAGTACCGCACCTGGGCGGGGTCGTCCGGCGGGGCCGAGCACATCGGCGAGGCGCTCTTTCCACTGTTCACCCGAGACTTCGCCCCGCTGCCCGAGCGGCTGGAGAGCATCGCCGCGCGCCTCGAGAAGGCGCCCGAGCTGCTGAAGCAGACGCGCGACCGCGTCACCGAGCCGGTGCGCATCTGGACCGAGATCGACATCGAGTCCACCCGCCAGATGCCCGGCTTCCTGGACACGATCCTCGCCGCAGCCGGCTCGGAAGGCGCCGATACCAGCCTGGTCGAGCGCCTGACGCGCGCCGCCGATGCGACCAAGGCCGCGCTCGTCGACCACGAGGCATGGCTTCGCGACGACGTCCTGCCCCGCGCCAACGGCCACTGGGCCGCGGGCCCCGAGCGGTTCGAGGAGATGCTTCGGCTGCGCGAGCTCCAGGCGACCGGCGACGAGATCCTCGCGGTTGGTGAGGAGCTGCTCGTCAGCGAGAAGGATGCCCGGGAGGCGCTGCGACGCGAGATCGACCCGAGCGCATCGGCCGAGGAGGTGGCGGACCTCGTCAAGGACGATCACGCGCCGACGTTCGCCGAGGCGCTGAACGAGTACCGGGAGTCGATGGATGGAGCGCGCGCGTTCGTGGTCGAGCACGGCCTGGCGACGCCGCCGGAGGAGGACCATCTCAACGTCATCGAGACGCCGTCGTTCATCCGGCACCTGATCCCGTTCGCCGCCTACTACGACCCCGCCAAGTTCGATCCGACGCCAGTCGGCACGTACATCGTCACGCCGCCAAGCTCGCCCGACATGATGCGCGAGCACAATCGCGCCTCGATCAGCAACACCTCGGTGCACGAGGCCTACCCCGGCCATCATCTTCAGCTGTCGGCGGCAATCACGAACCCGAGCCTGGTCCGGCTCTTCTCCGGCGCGCCGGAGTTCACCGAGGGCTGGGCGTTCTACTGCGAGCGGATGATGAAGGAGGCAGGCTTCGACGACACGCCCAAGGGCTGGTACATCGTCCACACCGATGCCATCTGGCGCGCGACACGCATCATCCTCGACGTCCAGCTGCATCGCGGGCTCATCGGCTTCGACGATGCGGTCGAGCGGCTGATCAGTGAGACGGGCTTCGAGCGGCCCGCCGCCGTGGCGGAGGTCAAGCGCTACACCTCCACGCCGACCTACCAGCTCTCCTATCTCTTCGGCCGCCACATGATCGAACGGCTGCGCGACGACGTCCGGCGCGCGCAGGGCGCGGACTTCGACCTTCGCCGCTTCCACGACACGCTCATGTACGCCGGCACCATGCCCGTCAGCTACGCGCGTCGGCTGTTCGAGCTGAACGGCCGATGAAGCGCCTCACGCTCCTCTTCGCGGTCCTGCTGCTCACCGCCTGTACCGCTGGCGCGACGCCGACGCCGGCGCCCGAGTGCCCGACCGAGGCGCCGACATCGGTCTCGGCCCAGGCGACGCTCGAAGACGCGGCCGTGGCGACCGTCCGAGTCTCGGGCGCGGTCGAGGGCGAGTTCGCCTTCGACCTGCATGGCGATGAGGCACCCATCGCGACGGCCAACTTCGTCGCCTTGGCGCGCTGCGGCTTCTACGACGGCATCAAGTTCCACCGCGTGCTGGCCGGTTTCGTCATCCAGGCCGGCGATCCGGGGACGAAGGAGCACGAGGGCGACTTCCAGGGCATCGGCACCGGCGGCCCGGGCTACGAGTTCGAGATCGAGCAGCCCGCCAGCGGCCTCACGTATGAGCCGTATTCGGTGTCGATGGCCAATGACACGCGCACCAACGGCAGCCAGTTCTTCATCGCCCTCGCCGATCTCAGCGCGGGCCTACCACCGGCCTACACGATCTTCGGGCAGGTCACCTCCGGCACCGATGTCATCGACGAGATCGCGGCCGTCCCCGTGAACGACCCGCAGATCGGCGTTCCGCTGACGCCGGTGACGATCGAGTCGATCACCATTTCCGGCGCCGAGGAGTAGCCGCTCGCCTGCGGAACCGCTTTGCTTTGTAAAGGAATCTAAACCTCGAAAACCTTGTCTAAAGGGAACGCGTGGTCTATTCTGTGGGTGCTGTTCGCACAGCGATTCACTACTGGTCGCAAGGCCATGGGTAGGTTAGGGTTAGGGTAGTGCGGGAAACCGTGCGTGAAAGATGCCCTTGCGATTAGCGAATCCGGCAGCAATGAAGGCCCCCGCTTCGGCGGGGGCCTTCGACTTTCCACGGCCCGCCCCGCACCCCCCGCATCGGCTGCGCCTCGGGTACGATGGGCCCGTCGTGGTCGGCCCGCATCGGTCGATCACCCCCGACAACTGGCGCCGGTAGCTCAGTGGATAGAGCGTCGGCCTCCGGAGCCGAAGGTCGCAGGTTCGAATCCTGTCCGGCGCGCCAGCCTCTTCTGCATTTCAGGTCGGACGCTATGATGGCGCCGACTTGCGCCGCCACCGCCGCCGAATGAGCGGGTCCGGGGGAGCCCCGATGGACGGCCCAGACTGCTGCCGCGATGAATCACTGCGCGGCCATGGAGGAGGAACATTGAAGCACCTGCGACTTCTTGCAGTGCTCGTCACGATGATGCTCATCGCGACGGCCTGCGCCGGCGGCGGGGCATCCCCGAGCGCCGATGAGGAAAGCGAAGCGCCAGCCAGCCAGGCCGCCGAGAGCGAGCCCGCCGAGTCCGAGGCGGCCGAGGGGCCCGACGAGCTCACCATCGGCTTCGTGCCGTCGAGCGAGGCGGGGCAGCTGGTCGAGGACATCCAGCCGCTGGCGGACTACCTGAGCGAGCAGCTCGGCATCCCGGTCAAGGGCACCGTCACCAACGACTACACCGGCCTGGTCACCGCCATGGAGACCGGCCAGGCGCAGATCGCGGCCCTTCCGCCGTTCGGCCTGCTGCAGGCGATGGATCGTGCGAACGCAGAGGTCATCCTGCAGTCGGAGCGCTTCGGTTCGGGCACCTATCACACCCAGTTCTTCACGAACAACCCGGACAAGTACTGCACCATCTCGGACCCCGAGGAGAACACGCGCGTCGTCGATGATGCGGACGTGACCTACCTCAACTGCAACGGCACCGCGCGCGAGAACGACGAGACCCCGGAGGGCCCGATTGGCCTCGAGGCGCTCGAGAACCTCGAGCCGGGCACCACGATGTCGTTCGTGGAGCAGACCTCGGCCTCGGGCTACATCTTCCCGGCCACCGTGCTGATCACCAACGGCATCGACCCGGAGAACGACGTCGAACCGATCTTCCCGGGCAGCCACGATGGCTCCGTCATCGCGGTCTGCGAGGGTGACGCGGAAGTCGGCGTGAGCTTCGACGATGCCCGCACCGTCGCCACAACGGACTGCGACGTGGCGAACGAGGTGGTGGTGTTCGCCTACGGGCCGGAGATCCCGAACGACGGGGTGGCGGTCTCAGGCGACCTGCCCGATGATCTCAAGGAGCAGATCAAACAGGCCCTGATCGACTACTCGGAGACCGAGGAGGGCGCCGAGGTGCTCGACTCGATCTACCAGATCACGGCGTTCACCGAGCCGAACCTCGATGCGCTCGAGCTGGTCCGCCAGGCGGTGGACGAGCTCGGCTTCGAAGGCTAGTCGACCCGAGAGAGGCGGGCCCGCGGGCCCGCCTCTTTCCATCGACCATGATTCGATTCGAGAACGCGTCGGTCACCTACCCTGGCGGCGTCCACGCTCTCAAGAACCTGACGCTCGAGATCCCGGATGGCGAAATGATCGTCATCGTCGGTCTCTCCGGTGCCGGCAAGTCAACCCTCATTCGCGCCATCAACGGCCTCGTGCCACTGACCGGCGGCGACGTCACCATCGACGGCGTCAGCGTCCGCAAGGCGAGCCCGCGACAGATGCGCGAGATCCGCTCGAAGATCGGCATGATCTTCCAGACCTTCAACCTGGTGAAGCGGACATCGGTGCTGAACAACGTGCTCATGGGACGGCTGCACGCCACGGGCACCCTTCGCTCTCTCATCGGCTGGTACAGGCCGGAGGACGTCGAGATCGCGATGCGGGCGCTGGAGCGCGTCGACATCGTCGAGAAGGCTTACGTCCGCGCCAGCAATCTTTCGGGTGGGCAGCAGCAGCGCGTCGGCATCGCCCGGGCACTGGCGCAGGAGCCGAAGATCCTCCTGGCCGATGAGCCGGTCGCCAGCCTCGACCCGCCGACCAGCCACGTCGTGATGCGCGACCTTCAGCGCATCAACCGCGACCTCAGCATCACCACCATCGTCAACCTCCACTTCCTCGACCTCGCCAAGCTGTATGGCGAGCGGATCATCGGCATGCGATCCGGCGAGCTCGTCTACGACGGGACCGCCGACCAGGCCGATGAGAACGTCTTCCGCGACATCTACGGGCGATCCCTCACCGCCGATGACGTGATGGGCGAGGCGACCACCGCCGCAGCCGCGGCGCTGTGACGGCCGCCGCCCAGCCCGGCCGGCGACCGGCGAAACCGCGCCCGTCCCTCGTCATTCCGATCGGGATCGTTGCGTTCCTGATCATCACCTGGGCGTCGCTGAGCACGGAGTTCGGCATCGGGGTCGACCTCGGCGCGCTGGCGGACAGCATTACGCGCGGCGCCGGCATCCTCGGTGAGCTCGCGAGTCCGAACTGGTCATTCGTGCCCGAGACTCTGCCGTTCATGCTCGAGACCTTCCAGATGGCCATCGTGGCGGCCGTCATCGGTTGTGGCCTCGCGCTTCCAATCTCCTTCCTGCTGTCGCGCATCACGGCGCCGAACTTCGCCACCTTCCTGGCGGGGCGCTCGGTCCTGAGCGTCGTGCGGGCCATCCCCGACATCCTGTATGCGCTGATCTTCGTGGCGTCGACCGGCATCGGCACGCTGGCGGGCATCGCGGCGTTGATCTTCTTCAACATCGGCGTCGTCGCCAAGCTCCAGTCGGAGACGATCGATGGCGTCGACCCGGGACCCATTGAAGCGGCGCGCGCCGGTGGCGCCAACCGGTCCCAGACGGTGCGCTGGGCGGTGCTGCCACAGGTCCTGCCGAACTACGTCGCCTACTCGCTCTATACCTTCGAGCTGAACATCCGCGCGGCGACCGTCATCGGCATCGTCGGCGCCGGCGGCATCGGCAACCTGCTGTTCCGGCAGTACCGCTTCTTCAACTGGAGCAACGTGTCGGTCATCGTGATCGAGCTGTTCGTGCTGGTCATGGTCATCGAGTTCATCTCGATCTACCTGCGGCGGAGGCTGGTGTGACCGCCGCGACGATGACCGCCCGTCCCGAGCGCCCGTCGCACGCGAAACGCAACCTCGCGCTCCTGCTGACCGCGCTCCTGTTCGTCTGGGCGGCCATCACGGTCGGCGTGGACCCGGCCGAGATCCTGGAGCTTCCCGCCGGATTCGCGCTCGTCTTCTACGAGATGTTCCTGGAGAAGGGACCGGACTGGAGCTACCTGCCGACCGCCATCGAGGGCATGGTCGAGTCGCTCCAGCTCGCCTGGGTCGGCACGGTCATCGGCGCGCTGCTGTCCCTGCCGCTCGGCTTCTTCGGCGCGAAGAACGTCTCGAGCGGGCTCGTCTCGAACGTCATGCGCCAGGTGCTCAACGCCATCCGCGCCTTCCCCGAGATCATCCTGGCCATCGCGATCATGATCCCGATCGCCGGCCTTGGGCCGGTCGCCGGTGCGCTGGCCATCGGGTTGCACTCGGTCGGCACGCTCGGAAAGCTGACGGCCGAAGTCATCGAGGGCATCGATTCCGGGCCCGTCGAGGCAGCCCGGGCCGCGGGCGGACGATCGCTCCAGATCCAGC
>JAICRD010000156.1 GCA_025937535.1 Chloroflexota bacterium
AATGCCCGCACCGCCTGCAATGCGCGCGGCGAGAAGCCGGCGTCCTCGAAGGCGCGCAGTCGAACGTCGGCACTGCCCAGGAGGTCCACCGTGGCGCCGCGCAGCGCCTGCTCGGACGAGGCGCCGGTGATGATGGTGGCCGTGACGACGGCGACCCCCAGCGCGATCCCGATGACGGCCAGCACCGTCCGAAGGGGGCGGGCAAGGAGCCCGCGCCAGGCGATGCTCGCCAGGCGCATCGGCGGCTAGAGCCCGAGCTCGGCGAGACGCCGAATGAGTGGCTTCGCCTCGTGGTCCGCCCGCCGGCCGAGGACGATCTCGTCGAGCACCACGCCATCGCGGACGACCAGCACCCGATCGGCATAGGCCGCGGCCCGGGCATCGTGGGTGACGAGCACGATGGTCTGGCCCAGCCGCTCGGCGGAGTCCCAGAGCAGGTCCAGGATCTCGGCGCCGGTCGTGTAGTCGAGGTTGCCCGTCGGCTCATCGGCCAGCAGGATGGCCGGCTTCGTCGCGAGCGCTCGGGCCAGCGCGACGCGCTGCTGCTCGCCCGCGGAGAGCTGGTCCGGCCGATGCGCGGCCTTGTCGCTGAGTCCGACGAGGGCCAGGAGCTCGTCGATCCGCTCGCGATGCCGCGAGGCTGCGTCCCCCGCGATGAGGAACGGGAGGGCCACGTTCTCGGCCACGCTCAGCAGCGGGATCAGATTGAAGAACTGGAACACGAAGCCCGTCTTGTCGCGACGGGTCAGTGTCCGGTGCTCCTCGTCCAGCGCGGAGATGCTGATGCCGTCGATGACGACTTCGCCGGACGTCGGCAGGTCCAGGCCACCGAGCAGCTGGAGCATGGTCGACTTGCCCGAGCCGGAGGCGCCCATGATGGCGACGAACTCGCCCTGCTCGACCGCGAGCGATACGCCTCGGAGCGCATCGACCTCGCCCTCGCCCAGCGGATAGCGCTTGACGAGGTCCTTCGCCTCGAGGATGACCGGCATGTGCGTGAGTCTACCGACGCGGTCGCCATCCGTTGCGGCCGCTGCGGTACGCTCCAGCGCGCCGCGACTGGAAAATTGGTCGCCATGTGACCCGTTATTCGGAGGCGCTGGCTTGAAGCGGTACGAGCCACGCTCGAATGGGTGCCGACTTCGGCGCGGCGGCCGGCTAACGTTCCGCCCGGCGACCAATTTTCAGGTCGAGGGCCGGCGACCTGAAACCTGCGCGTGGCGCGAGCAGCATTCCACTCGCGATGGGTAACGGCCGTGGAGCCGCTGACCGGATCAGCCGAAGAGGAAGCCCAGGACCGCTCCGATGAAGCCGTCGAGCAGGCCGACCGGCGCCGTCGAGGCCGCACTGATTTCCATCGGCCCGCGCGTCATGATCGCGGTCGGCGCCTTCTCGGACGCCGGCAGCGAGGCGACACGGGCGGCGGCGATCTCATCGGCGCGCAGATGGGCGGCCGTGGTGGCGCCACCGGGCGCCGACACGACGGTCGCCACGCCGTCGAGGCCGGCGGTCGACACCGGTCGCTGGGGTGCGGCCATCTCGACCTGCTTCGGCTTCGGCTGGGCCACCGGCGCGGTTGCGCGGGTCGTCGTGCGGGTCGTCGAGCCGGTGGTCGGCCGTGGTGCGGTGGATCCTGACGACGGTGGTTGGGGCGCCGGCGCGGGGGCGGGCGCGGGTGCCGTGTAGCCCGACTGCATGAACAGCTCGGTGTACATCCGGGTGTTCTGGACGTAGCCCTGGAACGTCGTTCCGTCGCGCATGGCTGCGCCGACACCGCCGAAGTTGAAGCGGCCGTCGAGCACGTTGGCCCGATGTCCGGCCGAGGCCATGAACGCCTCGTGGACGCGGACCGGCGAGTACGAGTCATCCAGGCCAGAGTTCCAGCCGATGTTCTCGCCCGCCCACTGGTAGTTGAGGCCGTTGCTGTTGTAGTAGGTGTAGACCAGACAGCCGCAGCCGGCAATGGTGTGGCTGAAGTAGTCCTTGGCCAGCATGTCGTCGCTGCGCCAGCGCGCCAGTGCGACGAGCGTCCCGTTCGACTGCAGCGGGGCGAGCCCATTGTTCGCTCGTGCGCCATTCAGGAGCTGCCAGAGGGTCGCCTCGGCCGCTCCCTGGTTCCAGCCGGACGTCTCGGCCGGGCTCCACGTCAGGAGGCCGGCGGCGACGAGGGTCGACACACCGAATGCGAGGGTGCGGCGAACGATTCGGCGCGGCAGTGCGCGGGCGGTGGCGTCTGGCATCCGGGGTCTCCGTGGCTGATACAGGCGGGCGGCTCGGCGCCCACCAGAACCCTATGGACCGCACCACACCGAGTCAGTAGCCGACTCGTCCGGGTCATGGGGGTGACCCAAGGCCGGTGGAGTACCACGCGAGCCCCGGACCATGTGGTCATGCCGACGGGCACGCCGGTTGCTCATGCGCGGTTCGTCATCCGATACGCTGACAGATGAAGCTGCCAGGGGGACCCCGCGTGAAACGTCATTCGGTGCTCGTCGTGGACGACGAGCCCAGCGTCCGCTCCCTGTTCGAGGAGGCGCTCAGCGAATCGGGACACACCGTGGCGGTCGCCGAAAACGGCACCGATGCGCTCGACCAGCTGCGCGACGGACGCCTCCCCTGCGTCGTCCTGACCGACGTCCGCATGCCCGGCATGGATGGCTTCGAGCTTTCCCGCGCGGTTGCCGAGGACCCTCAGCTGGCGAGCATCCCGATCGTCGTGATGACCGGCGATCGAGTCCTGTCGTTCTCCTCGCCTGCGCGCGACAAGCCGTTCTCCGTCAATGAGCTCGATGCCCTGGTGCAGCGCTCGTGCAGCCTGCATCGGTCGAGCCGCGACGCCGTCGACTAGCCGCCCTCGCCGCGCTCTTCGCTGAGCCGATCGACCGCCTCGCGCAGGCCCGATGCCGATTCTCCAATCTCGCCGGCCGCGGTCCGCTGCTCGTCCGCGGCTGCACGGAGGTCGCCGGCGGCGATGCGCAGGTCGTCGGACACCGCCTCCGTGACGGCGCTCGCGGCCTGGGCGGCATCGAGGGCCTCCTCCGATTCCTCGACGCGGTCGGCGGCGAGCGCGACAACCTCCTCGGTCTCGGCGTCGGGGGCCTCGCGACGGACCTGCTCGAGGACCTCATCGGCCGGGATGCCGGTCTCCTCCAGCGTCCGGAGGTTGATGGCGTAGTTGAAGAAGACGTTGAGCACGGCGATGACCGGGATCCCGAAGAGCGCTCCCCAGACGCCGGCGACCTGGGCACCGACGAGCAGGCCGACGAGGACGAGGATCGGGTGCATGCCCAACGCCTCACGCATGAGCCTCGGCTGGAGGTAGTTCACGAGGATCGTCTGCACCACGAGCAGAACCGGCGCGACGATGATCGCCCACTCGGGCGCGAAGATCACGGTGGCGACGATGGGTGGGATGAGCGCGAGCGGCGGCCCGAAGAACGGGATGAGCATCGCGAGCGCGGACGCGGTCGCGATGATGAACCCGTACGGCAAGCCAACGATGAGGATGACCACCACGGTCAGCAGGGTCTGGATCGCCGCGAGCAGCACCTGCGCCCGGAGGAACCCGCCGAACGCCTTCGAGACGCTGCGCTCGAGGATCTCGACCTCGTCCGCGTATCGGCTTGGCACCACGCGGTTGAGCTTGGCCAGGATGCCCGCCGAATCGGCAAGCATGTACAGGCTCAGGATGATGACCAGCACGAGCGAGCCGAGCACGGCGACCGTCACCTCGGGCACCTCGCCCAGCGCGGAGGTGCCGATGCGCGCTCCGGTCTCCTCGAGGCCGGCGTAGAGGCTCACGAAGTTCGGCTCGAGCCGGCCGAATGAGACGGCCGCCTGCCAGGTGCGCAACGTGTTCTCGATGCCCGCCCGCGTCGCTGGATAGTCCTCGGTCGCCTGCTCCATGGATGCGCCTATCGAGGCCGCGGCATAGAACAGCAGGAACCCGCTGAGCAGCAGCGTCCCGGCGTAGACGACGCCAATGGCGACCCCGCGCGGCCAGCGGAGGCGGTCGACCAACCAGGTGACGACGGGCGACAGCACGAAGGCCAGCAGCCACGCCACGAACACGATGAGCGCGATCTGCACGAAGCCGCCGAGGATGCGCACCAGCAGGTCGATGAGCAGCAGCGCGACATAGACCGTGGCGAGCACGATGAACGTGGAGCGCCACCACCGGTCGCGCCGATCCTGTCCGGGGTCCGGGCCGCCGTTCACGCCGGGCATCATGGCAGAGCGAACCGGCACCCGGCTTGCACGCAGCGACGTATGACCGATGCCGCCATCAACGATGAGCCGATCCAGGATCTCGGGCCCGAGCAGGGCGGCGGACCTCCCGGGCTCATGCCGTGGACGCTCGTCGTCGAGGACGAGGGCTGGTCAGCGGATCTCGAGCATGGCGCCTGGCTGCCGGCGGTGGGTGATCGGGTCGACTTCATCGCCGAGGACGGCCGGCAACGCGTCTTTCGGGTCAGGGAAGTCATCCACACCCTGCAGAGCTCGGCCAGTGAGCGGCCCGCGGTGAACGCTGGCACCCACACGCCAAACTCCACCGTCGACGGGCCGTCCGATGGTCCGCCGCGGGAGCTGCGGGCCGGACTCCCGCGGGTGGTCGTCATCGCCGCGGACTAGGGTCGGGGCGCCTCGGTCCACGGCCGCGCGAGCGCATCGACGATCTCGCCCAGGCGCTGCAGGCGTGGCACGGACCGCTCGCGCAGGACCGGCTCGGGATCGGCGGTCAGGGCGTCGCGCCACACCGCCCGCCCGGCCAGGAATCCCGACGCGCCACCGCGGCAGGCCGCCTCGACGGACGTCGCAAAGTCCTCGAGCGCGACGCCCGCGGACAGCACGACCCACGGGCACGGCAGCACATCGGTCATGCGCCGGCATCGTTCGGTGATGTCGTTCATGGGGGCGCGGCCGCCGAACGGCACCTGCGCCTTGTAGATGTCGGGCCGGAGCGCACCGAGCTCGCGCGTCGCATCGAACAGCGCATCCTCGCGCTCGGTCCAGTCCTTCTCGTCGACGCCCTCCGGCGGCCGGACGACGCCCTCGACGATCCCGGCGAGGCCGGCGCCACGCGCGCCGCGCAGGAACTCGTCGACCAGCGCGGCCCGCGACTCGGGCGAC
>JAICRD010000021.1 GCA_025937535.1 Chloroflexota bacterium
ATCCCGACTGCCTGGCCGACCGCCTCACTGTTCGGCGAGCGGGCCGGTCGGGCCATCGTGGCGGTGGAACCCTCGGCGGCCGACGGATTCCGTGCGGCGCTCGACCGCGCCGGAGTCCCGGGCATCCCCATCGGCACTGCGGCCGGGGAGAAGCTCGACCTGCGTGCCGCCGGCGCCGAGCTCAGCATCGGCCTCGACCGGCTGACGGAAGCCTGGCGAACGCCCTTCTAGGTCAGCGGCGCCCCTTCTCGATCCGGCGATTCACGCACCGGCCGCGCTCGTCCACGGGGTCGGTGGCGGTGGTCGTCGTCGATCCCGAGGGCGGCGACGATCGGGTCGTCCGGCAGACGGATCTTCGAACGCCTGACGGTGCGCCGCTGGAGCGCCGCCGCTGCCTCGGCCATCGCGCTCGGCGGAGGCGGCTTCGCGCGCTCACGGCGCGCGAGCAGGATGCCGGTGCCGATCAGCGCGACAGCCGCCACGCAGGCCAGGCCGATGAGCAGCAGCGTCATGAGGAAGTCGTTGGCGCTCGAGCCATTTCCGGCTCGAACCGCCATTACGATTCCGGCGGCGGACGCGCGAGGCGGCGCCCCTGAGAGCGCCGCAAGCAGCGAGATCGTGACCGCGATGCGCGGGTTCATCAGCCGGACGCCTGGCGCTGGCGGCGCCGCTTGCCGCTGCTCGGCGGCCGGTGCGGATGGAGGTGCGGCCTCGCGTCGAGATGTGGCAGCCCGCCGGTCGCTCGTTCGTGAAGTCGGTAGATCTCCTCGAGGCCGTCCGGTGGGACGCTGTCCGCGTAGACGGTGCAGAACACGTCGACCACGTCCGGGTCGAACTGGGTGCCGGCGTTCGCGCGAAGCTCGGCGAGGGCCGCGTCATGCGCCAGCGCAGAACTGTACGGGCGATCGTGGACCATGGCGTGATAGGCATCGGCGACGGCCACGATCCGCGCGCCGAGCGGGATCTCGGTGCCGCGCAGGCCATGCGGGTAGCCACCGCCATTGAACCGCTCGTGATGGTGGAGCACGACGGGGATCGCCTCGCGCAGGCTGGATGCCTGCTCCAGGATGACCTGTCCGATGCGCGGGTGCTCGCCGATGGTCTGCCACTCCGGATCGGTCAGGGTGGTGGGCTTGTCCAGGATCTCGTCGGGAATGGCGATCTTGCCGAGGTCGTGCAGCAGCGACGCGATGCGGATGCGCTCGATCTCCTCGCGAGGCAGGCCCATCTCGAGCGCGATGCCGGTGGCCAGCGAGGCGATCATGTCCGATGGCCGTCCGCGGTGATGCGGCTGCGGGGCCAGGACCGAGGCCAGCGCCTGGGTGGCGGTATCGCTCGCCCACTGGCCGATCGCCGTGGCCTGCGCTCGATGCTCGGGGCTGATCGGCGCGCGGCGCACGGGCGCCTCCTCGTCCAGCTCGCGGAACAGATAGGTGCGGTTGCGCCCCAACGACTTGGCGGCGTACATGGCCGCATCGGCTCGGTCGACCAGCATGTCGATCTGGAGCTGCGAGCCGCGGCCTCCGGCCACGCCGATGCTGATGGTGGCCTTCAGGCTTTGTCCGCCGGCGATGACGAGCGGCTCCTGCATGACCAGCAGACGGAGCTCCTCGGCCAGTCCCACGGCGTCCTCGGGCGTCGTCTCGGGCAGGATGAGCATGAACTCCTCGCCGCCGTACCGGCCGAAGGTGTCGCTGGCGCGGACCGAGTCGGCGATGATGCCGGCCACCTGGCGCAGCACGGCGTCGCCGGAGTTGTGGCCGTAGGTGTCGTTGATCGGCTTGAAGCGATCGATGTCGATGAAGGCCACCGACAGTGGCTTGTAGTGACGCACGGCGCGCTCGAGCTCCGCCGACAGTGTTGCCAGGAGCGTCTCGCGGTTCGGGATGCCGGTCAGTCGGTCGTGCGTCGCGCGGGCCTCGGTCTGCACGAACGCGCCGCTGGCGGCGTTGAAGGCCCGCGCCAGCCGGCGCTCGGCCGGGATCCCGACCTCGCGCAGGTTGATTGGCTCGTCCGACTCCAGCGTGCGCTCGAGTGCCTGGGCGATCCGGCTCAGCCGCCAGCCGACGTAGCTCCACGCCAGCAGCGCCATGGTCGTCATGCCGGCCGCCGCGGCGACGCCGAGCACGATGACGAGGGTCGGCCTCTGCTCGGGCTCGAGGTTCGCCGCGATGCCCAGGCCGACGGTCACGAGGGCGGCAACCACCAACGGCGCGAGGAACCCGAGGGCTCGAACGAAGCTGAGCATCGCCTGCGAGCATGACCGGCCGGGTCCCGCCGAACCATGGGCCGATGGTCCCGCGCCCCGCGTCGGCGCCGCGCGCCGCGACGCCGAAATCGCCGCTGTGCGGAATGGTGCAGTACTCCGCCCGTACCTGGGTTCGGCGACTGCGCGGCGCGCGGGATGCCCCACTCTTCTCTGCCGCCCATCGGTATGATGCCCCCGTGGCCGATCAGCCGGGACCTGCCTGATCCACCCGATGCGCACGCCGATCGGCCTGCCGCACCGGCCCGGTGGCGACGCGCTACCCATCGTCGACGCCCACTACGTCCACGGCGGTCCGCACGAGGAATGTGGCGTCGTCGGCATGTGGGCGCCGGGCGCTCCGGTCGCCCGCCTCGCCTACGTCGGGCTTCACGCGCTCCAGCACCGCGGGCAGGAGTCCGCCGGCATCGCCGTCACCGACGGCGCCCGCCTCTCGCTCCACAAGCGCCTCGGCCTGGTGAGCGGCGTCTTCGACGAGGAGACGCTACTGCGCCTCGAGGGCGGCGATGAGGCCGACCGCGCCCCGCGCGCGTCGATCGGCCACACGCGCTACAGCACCACCGGCTCGAACACGCTGCCCAACGTCCAGCCGGTGTTCGCGCGCACCGAGCGCGGCGAGCTGATGCTCGGCCACAACGGGAACCTCACCAACGCGCGATGGCTGCGCGACGAGCTCAGCGAGCAGGGCGTCGAGTTCGCATCGGCCTCGGACACCGAGGTGCTCGCCAAGCTCATCGCGCACGCCCCCGGACGCAGCTGGGCGCAGCGGGTCGACCATGCCTTCCATCGCGCCACCGGCGCCTACACGTTCACCATGCTCACCGCCGATGCGCTGGTGGCGGCGCGCGACCCTGTCGGCTTCCGGCCGCTGGCGCTCGGGCGCCTGCCGGGCGGCGGCTGGGCGGTCGCCAGCGAGAGCGCGGCCCTCGACGCCATGGGCGCGCACTTCCTGCGCGACGTGGATGCCGGCGAGGTGCTGACCATCACCGACGATGGAGTCGACTCTTACCGATCGAGCCAGGCATCGGCGGATCGTGAGCGCCTGTGCGTGTTCGAGTACGTCTACCTCGCCCGGCCCGACAGCGTCATCGATGGACGCCTGCTGTACGAGGCGCGCCTGGAGATGGGTCGAGCCCTGGCGAGGGAGCAGCCGGCCGAGGCGGACATCGTCATCGCCGTGCCGGATTCGGCCGTGCCGGCGGCCATCGGCTACGCCGAGGAGTCGGGGCTGCCGTACCGCGAGGGGCTCATCAAGAGCCGGTACGTCGGACGCACCTTCATTCAGCCGGCGCAGGCGGGACGCGAGGAGTCGGTGCGGCTGAAGTTCAACCCGCTGCCCGAGCTGCTGCGCGACAAGCGCGTCGTGGTGGTCGACGACTCGATCGTGCGCGGCACGACCACGGCGCCGATCGTGGCAATGCTGCGCCGTGCCGGCGCGGCCGAAGTGCATGTCCGGATCCACTCGCCCGAGATGCGTCACCCGTGCTACATGGGCGTCGACACCGGCCAGCGCGACCAGCTGATCGCTGCGACCCACTCGACCGACGAGATCCGACGCGCCATCGGCGCGGACTCCCTCGGCTACCTCTCGAAGGAGGGGATGCTGGCGGCCGTCGGTGGCCAGCAGGGCGCGCGCTGCACCGCCTGTTTCGACGGGATCTATCCGACCGACGTCCCGCTCGAGCTGGACAAGCTGGCGCTCGAGCGCCGCTGAGCGGATGGCCCGGACGTACCGAGAGGCGGGCGTCGACGTGGAGGAGGCCCAGCGCGCGGTCGAGCGCATCGCCCGGGCCGCCGAGTCGACCCTCTCCCCGGCGGTGCTCGGTGGCGTCGGCGGGTTCGGTGCGCTCTTCCGATTCGATCCCTCGACGCATCCCGACCCGATCCTGGTGAGCAGTACCGACGGCGTGGGCACGAAGCTGAAGGTTGCGGTGGCGCTTGGCCGGCACGGGACGATCGGGGTCGACCTCGTCAACGCCTGCGTCAACGACATCCTCGTGTGCGGCGCCGACCCGCTGTACTTCCTCGACTATCTCGCCATCGGCGACCTGCGCGCGGACGTGGTCGAGGAAATCGTCGGCGGCGTGGCAGCCGGCTGTGCCGCGCTTGGGATCCCGCTCATCGGCGGTGAGACAGCGCAGATGCCTGACGTCTATCGCGACGCGGACTACGACCTCGCCGGGTTCATCGTCGGCGTCGTGGCGGCCGCCGATCGCATCGACGGCACCGCCGTGCGAGCCGGGGACGTGCTGATCGGCCTGCCGTCGTCCGGCCTCCACACCAACGGCTACAGCCTGGCGCGCCGCGTCCTGCCGGAGTCGACCTGGGGCGAACCGCTGCCGGGGAGCGGCGAGAGCATCGGCGATGCACTGCTCGAGCCACATCGGTCGTACCGGGACGAGATCGCGATCCTGCGACGGGCGCTTCGAGCGCGGGACTTCGACATCGGGGCGATGGCGCACCTCACCGGTGGCGGCTGGGAGGGGAACGTGCCGCGCACGTTGCCGGCGGGCATCGGCGTCGAGGTCGACAGCGGATCCTGGCGGGTCCCGCCGATCTTCAGCCTCATCCAGCAGCGCGGCGACATCGACGACGAGGAGATGGTGCGGACGTTCAACGTCGGGATCGGCATGACCATCGTGATCCCGGCAGCCGCCGTGGAGGTCGCGCTGGCCGCCGTGCCCGAGGCGCGAGAGATCGGCCGCGTCGTGGCCGCCGATGACGGCGCCGCGAGGGTTCGATTCGCGTGAAGCTCGGGGTGCTCGTGTCCGGGCGTGGCTCCAACCTCGAGGCATGTCTCGCTGCTGGGCTCGACGTCCGGGTCGTGATCAGCAACCGTCCGGACGTCCGCGCCCTGGCCGTAGCAGCCGCGCGCGGCGTGCCGGCGCACGTCCTGCGACGGGGCGACTTCACCGATGCTGACGCCCGCGATGGCGCCATCGCTCGCCTCCTGACCGATGCCGGCGTCGAGCTCGCCGTGCTGGCCGGCTACGACCAGCTGCTCCGCCCGGCGTACTTCGCCGCGTTCGGGGGACGAACGGTCAACGTCCATCCCAGCCTGCTGCCTGCTCACGGCGGTCCGGGCATGCTGGGGCTGGCCGTGCATCGATCGGTCCTCGCGTGCGGCGACGCCGAGACCGGCGTCACGATCCACGAGGTGACGCCGGAGCTCGACGCCGGGCCGATCCTCGCCCAGGCGCGCGTTCGCGTGCTGGCGGGGGACGACGCCGAGGCGCTGGCGGCGCGGGTCCTGGCGGAGGAGCATCGACTGCTGACCGAGACGCTGCAAGCGCTGGCGAGGTCCGCTCCGGCCGAGGTCGCCACGGCCTAGCGCCGCGGCCAGGCCGCGAAGCGGTCACCCGGCACGAGGCGTGCTAGCATGCTCCGCGGCGCCTCATCCGGCGCATTCCCGCACGCAGGAGAGGCCGACACCACTCGATGGACGCGATTCTCGAACCGATCGGTCAATTCTGGGAAGGCTTCCTGAGCAACCCGATCGTCCAGCTGGCGAGCCAGCTGATCGTGATCTACGTCGTCCTGCTGTGGCTCGGGACCGCGTACTGGGCGTTCCGCGACATGCAGGCGCGCACCGAGAACCCCATCCTGCCCTACTTCGCCGCGGCCCTGATCATCTTCTTCACGCCGCTGCTCTTCCTGTTCGCGGTCGTGCTGTACCTGATCGTGCGCCCCCGGGAGACGCTCGCCGAGGTCTACGAGCGCTCGCTGGCCGAGGAGAGCCTCCTGGCCGAGGTCGAGAAGAACGAGCTGTGCCCGGTCTGTCGCGATCGCGTGGATCCCGAATGGCTGGTCTGCCCGAACTGCCGCACGCGGCTGCATCGGGTCTGCCCGTCGTGCAACCGCCTGGCGGATCCGACCTGGCCGCTGTGCGCCTACTGCGGACGCGAGTTCGAGCGTGGCGGCGCGCGTGCGGCTGCGCGGGCCCGTTCGGTGCCCGCCTCCGAGCCGGCGACCGATGTCTCGCCGACGGACGCGACGGCTGAGCACGCCCGCCTGCGCGGCGCAACCAACACCTGACCGCGAGCCGGCCGCCCGTGCACGCTGCGGGGGACCCACCCGGGACCGGGCAGAGCGGCTCGCTTCCGACCGGCCCGCATCCGACCATCGGCCCGGACTCGGTCTCGATGCCTCGCTGGCCGGGACCGCTGCTGATCATCGGCGGAGCGCTGCTGGCGCTCGGCGCGCTGGGCGCGGCAACGCTGGTGGCGTCCGGCCAGCTCGACATCGACGGCGGGATCCTCGGGCCGATCGCGCTGGTCGGGGCGCTCATCTTCGTGGTCGGGCTGGTGTACACGGCCGTCCGCCAGATTCGCGTCAAGCGCTTCCTGCCGCCCGAGCGCTATCGCGGCCCGAACATCCTCGTGCTGCTCGCCCTGGTGCTCGTCTTCGCATCGGTCGCGAATGTGCCGTTCGGCGAGGACGCAACGGCGCTGGTCCTGGGCGACGGCGAGCTGACGCTCATCGGCGCGACGATCATCCTGGTCTCGACGCAGACCGCGTTACTGCTCATCAGCTGGCTGTTCGTGTACCGCCCGCGCGCCCTGGCCGGTCTGCCGAGCTTCCCCGGACGCGAGCCGCTCAAGGCGGCCGCGCTGGGCGTGGCATGGGGCGTGGCGGCGTGGGTCGTGTCGACGGTGCTGATCGGCATCGTGGCGGTGGTCCTCCAGCAGCTCGGAATGGAACCGGAGCCGCAGGCCGCGGAGCGGGCGATCGAGATGCTGAACCCGGTCCTCGTGGTGCTGGCCATCGTCGTCCTTGCGCCGATCGCCGAGGAGGTGTTCTTCCGCGGCGTGGTCTTCAATGCCTGGCTGCGCGAGGGTGGCCGCCGCTTCGCCTTCATCGGCTCCGCGTTGCTCTTCGCGGTCATCCACGTCTCGCTTCTCTCGCTGCTCCCGATCTTCGCCCTGGGCCTCATGCTGGCGTGGATCTACGACAGGACCGGAACGCTGCTCGCGCCCATCGCCATGCACGCGACCGTCAACGGCATCTCGGTGGCGCTCGCGCTCCTGGTCCGCTTCGACGTCGTGCGCCTCCCGGTCTGACCCTTGCCCGGCTACCGATAAGCGGCTGGTAAGCGGTGGCAAATGGGCGGTCGGCTATCGTCGCCGCCGATGACCACCGAGTCGACCCCGCTGCCGACCCCGATCCCCATCCAGCGCCCGACGAACAGCTCGGCCCAGCAGCCGACGCCGTTGCCCTTCGGGCGCCGTCGCCAGGCCGATGATCCGGCCGAGTGGCTCGAGCGGTACTCCGCCGACGCCTGCGATGACGAGCAGCTGCTGAGCCTGGTGCTCGGCAACGGCAGCGCCGCACGGCGGATGGCGCGCCGCCTGATCGATCGCTTCGGGTCGCTGTCAGACGTGATGCGCGCCCATCCGGTCGAGCTGCGCCTGGCCGGCGTGGCGGCCGCGGTCGCCCCGCGCCTGGCAGCCGCGGCCGAGATCGGCCTCCGTATCGCCCGGGTCTTCCCCGAGCGGCCGTGGCTCATCCGCACCCCGACCGACGTCGCCGAGCCGCTGGTCGACGCCATGGGCGCGCTCGAGCGCGAGGAGCTGCGCGTGCTGCTGCTCGACACGAAGAACGTCGTCACGGCCACGCGGACGGTGTACCGGGGCAACCTGGCCGGGTCGTCGGTGCGCGTCGGCGAGGTCTTCCACGACGCGGTCCGCTGCTCGGCTGCGGCAGTCATCGTGGCGCACAACCACCCGAGTGGCGATCCGTCCCCGTCGGCGGAGGACCTGCGCATCACCGGCGAGCTTGCC
The DNA here is from genome assembly GCA_025937535.1 of Chloroflexota bacterium. GTDB lineage: Bacteria > Chloroflexota > Limnocylindria > QHBO01 > QHBO01 > JACDBZ01. The sequence continues at coordinate 8,047 of JAICRD010000021.1, forward strand.
GAGGCCGGTCGGCTGCTCGACATCGAACTGCTCGACCACCTCATCATCGGACGCGGCCGATGGACCAGCCTTCGCGCGCTCGGCGCGCTGGCTCAGCCACCGGCCACGATGCGGTAGATCGCTCCGCCACCCAGGTCGGCTATGTACAGCTCGCCATCGGCGTCCTGGCCGAAGGTGCTGACGCTGCGCCCGGTCTCGAGCAGGACACGCGGAGCCACGACCCCCTCGACGTCGGACGGCACGCCGAACAGCAGCCCGCTGCAGTAGTCGCTGAAGAGGTACCAGCCGGTGAGGGCCGGAATCGCGTCGCCGCGGTAGACGTACCCGCCGCTGACCGAGCAGCCCTGGTCACGACCGTACTCGGCGATCGGCAGGACGAGGCCATCGGACGCGCAGATCGGGCCGTTGTAGCAGTGCGATGCCTCCATCACGTTCCATCCGAGGTTGGCGCCGGCATCGGCCTGGGGATCGAGCCGGTCGACCTCCTCGTACGCGTTCTGCCCCACGTCGCCGATCCACAGCTCCCCCGTCGCCGCATCGAAGCTGAAGCGCCACGGGTTGCGAAGCCCGTAGACGAAGACCTCGGGCGCCCCCTCCGCCCCATCGGCGAAGGGGTTGTCGGCCGGGATGCCGTAGCCGATCGAGTCCGGCGCCGGCGCGTCGTCGGGGATCGCGACGTCGATGCGGATGATCGACCCCAGCAGCGCGTGCGGGTTCTGCCCGTTGCCCAGCGGATCTCCGCCCGACCCGCCGTCACCGAGGGCCATGTACAGGTAGCCGTCCGGCCCGAAGGCCAGCTGCCCGCCGTTGTGATTGGCGAACGGCTGGTCGACGCGCAGGATCACCCGTTCCGAGGCGGGGTCGAGCACCGGCGGGCCGGCCGTCGTGGGTGCCGTGTACTCGGCCAGGACGGTGTCGCCGTTGCGGTCGCTGTAGTGGATGAACGCGAGGCGCGCCTCCGGCCATTCCGGGTGCAGCGCCAGACCAAGCAGCCCCTGCTCAGCCTGGCCCAGGACTCGGTCGCCGATGTCCAGCGTGACCGCACGCTCATTGCTGGCTGGATGCACGGCGACGACGCGACCGGCGCGCTCGTTGACCAGCAGCCAGCCGTCAGGCGTCGCGGTGATGTTGATCGGCGCGGACAGCCCGCTCACGACTTCCTCGAGCGCGAGTGGCGGGGGATCGGTCGCGATCGCCGCCTCCGTGGCCGATGCGCTCGCGCGTGGCGTGCCGCGGTCGGTGGGCGCGGGGCGTTCGGTGGCTGGTGCCGGCGCACCGGACGCGGGCCCGACCGACGGTGACGGCGATGGCTCGGAGCATGCAGCCAGCAGGACACCCATGACGCATGGCGTGAGGAGGCGACGGGGCGGCAACATCGGCACCATTTTGGGCTGATCGGGTAGGGTTGAGCCACAGAGATGACGACGACCAGAGACAGCGTGCGGCGCGCCGTCGCCGCCGTGGCCGAGGCGCGGGAGCCCGACGCGGACGCGGTGGGGACGCGGCGGAGCATCGTGATCGAGCGCATCGAGCCGCAGATCGACGCCGGCAGGCATCCGATCAAGCGCGTCGTCGGCGATCAGCTCCTCGTCACCGCCGACATCTTCGCCGACGGGCACGACCTCCTCGACGCGGCACTGCTGATACGCGCCGATGACGAGACGGCGCACGCGGAATTTCCCATGCGGCCGATCGACAACGACCGCTGGTCGGGTCACGTCGAGCTGACGCGCAACCGATGGCACCACTACGCCATCGAGGCCTGGCGCGACGAGTTCGGCACGTGGCGGCAGGGCATCGGCAAGAAGGTCGATGCCGGTGTGCCGGTGCCGGTCGAGATCGAGGAGGGACGCATCCTGGTCGAGGCGGCGCTGAACCGCGCCGAACGCTCGGAGGCCGGCGAGGACGTGCGCCTGATCCGGGCGGCACTGAGCGCGCTCAAGCGCGCTCGGTCCGAAGCGACGCGCGTTGCGGCCCTCTCGACGGACGCCCTGCTGGCCGTGATGCGTCGCCATCCCGACCGCCGCTTCGCGTCACGCTCGACGGAGCTGCCCCTGGTGGTCGACCGGGAGCGGGCGCGCTTCGGCGCCTGGTACGAGCTCTTCCCGCGCTCGCAGGGCCGCGACCCGAAGAAGCCGCGCGCGACGACGCTCGCCGAGGCGACCTGGCGCCTGCCCGACATCGCCGCCATGGGCTTCGACGTGGTGTACCTGCCACCGATCCACCCGATCGGCCGCGTCAACCGCAAGGGGCGCAACAACACCCTGGACGCAGCGGCGGATGACGTCGGGTCGCCGTACGCCATCGGCTCGGACGCCGGAGGCCACGACGCCGTCGCGCCCGAGCTCGGCGGCGTGGAGCAGCTCATCGGCTTCCGCGAGGCGGTCGAGGCCCACGGCATGGAGCTGGCGCTGGACATCGCGCTGCAGGCGGCACCCGACCATCCGTACGTGCGTTCGCACCCTGAATGGTTCCGGCACTCGCCGGACGGCTCGATCAAGTACGCCGAGAACCCGCCCAAGAAATACCAGGACATCTACCCGATCGACTTCGCCGGCGAGGATGCGGCGGCCCGCGAGGCCCTGTGGCGCGAGTGGAGGCGCATCTTCGGTGTCTGGATCGATCGGGGCGTGCGCATCTTTCGGGTCGACAATCCGCACACCAAGCCGATCCCGTTCTGGGCGTGGCTCATTCGCGACATCCAACGTGACCATCCCGACGTCATCTTCCTGTCGGAGGCGTTCACGAAGCCGAAGATGATGCGGAAGCTCGCCAAGGTGGGCTTCACCCAGAGCTACACCTACTTCACCTGGCGCGAGACGGCGGCGGAGCTGCGCGACTACTTCACCGAGCTCACGCAGACCGAGATGCGCGAGTACTTCCGCGGCAATCTGTTCACGAATACCCCCGACATCAACCCCCATCAGCTCGACCACGGCCGGCCGGCCTTCGTGATCCGCAGCGTCCTGGCGGCGACACTCAGCTCCAGCTACGGGATCTATTCGGGCTGGGAGCTGTGCGAGTCGGCGCGGCTGGGCGAGCGAGAGGAGTATCTCAACAGCGAGAAGTACGAGATCCGGGCGCGCGACTGGGATGCCAAGGGCAACATCAAGCTCCTCATCGGCGAGCTCAACCGCCTGCGACACCAGCGGCCGGCGCTGAAGCGCTACGACAACCTGCGCTTCGAGGCGGTGACCGGCGAGCGGACGCTGTTCTATCGCAAGGCACTCCCGCACGGAAAGGTCGATCCGCTCTCCGGGTTCCCGTCGCGCTGGCGCGACGCGGTCTACGTTGCAGTCAACTGCGACCCGACGACCCCCGAGCGTGCGATCCTGCATCCTGACCTGCCGGCGATCGGGATCGGCTGGGACGAGCCGTATGCGCTGACCGATCTGATGACCGGACGCACGACGCGCGAGATCGGCGCGGACCTGGCGGTGAACCTCGATCCGGGGGCGGAGGCCTTCCGCATCTTCACGATCTCGGCGCTCGAGCAATGAGCGCAAGCCCAGTTCGAGGTTGACCAGGCGAGTTGTCCAGACGAGTTGAAGTTGCCGCCCCATCCTCGCGGCCGGTGAAGGAGGGCCGCCCTGGGCGCCGTACCGATGTCCGGGCGCCGCAGCTGCTGCGTGACGATCCCCTCTGGTACAAGGACGCGATCATCTACGAGCTGCACGTCAAGGCATTCAACGACTCGACGGGCGACGGCATGGGCGACTTCGCCGGCCTGACCGAGAAGCTCGACTACATCGCCGATCTCGGCATCACCGCCATCTGGCTGCTGCCGTTCTACCCCTCGCCGCTGCGGGACGACGGTTACGACATCGCCGCCTACACCCAGGTGCATCCCGACTACGGCAACCTCCATGACTTCCGGGTCTTCGTGCGCGAGGCGCATCGGCGCGGACTGCGGGTCATCACCGAGCTCGTCGTGAACCACACCAGCGACCAGCACCCGTGGTTCGTCGAGTCGCGCGCCAGTCGCAAGAATGCGAAGCGCGACTGGTACGTCTGGAGCGACACCGACCAGAAGTACGCGGACGCCCGGATCATCTTCACCGACACCGAAACCAGCAACTGGACGTGGGACCAGGAGTCGCAGCAGTACTACTGGCACCGGTTCTTCAGCCACCAGCCGGATCTGAACTACGACAACCCGCAGGTGATCCGGGCGGTGATGCGGGTCATGCGCTTCTGGCTCGACCTCGGCGTCGACGGGCTGCGCCTCGACGCGGTGCCGTACCTGGTGGAGCGCGAGGGGACGAACTGCGAGAACCTGCCGGAGACCCACGCCGTCCTGCAGAAGCTCCGCGCCGGGCTGGACGAACGCTACGAGGGCCGCATGCTGCTGGCCGAGGCCAACCAGTGGCCGCCCGACGTGCTGCCCTACTTCGGCACGCCGGAGAGTCCGGAGTGCCACATGGCCTTCCATTTCCCGCTCATGCCGCGCATCTGGATCGCGCTGCGTCGCGAGGACCGCTACCCGATCATCGAGATCATGGACCAGACGCCCGAGATCCCCGACGAGAACCAGTGGGCGTTGTTCCTGCGCAACCACGACGAGCTCACGCTCGAGATGGTGACCGATGAGGAGCGCGACTTCATGTACTCCGAGTACGCGAAGGAAGCGCGGATGCGGATCAACGTCGGCATCCGCCGTCGTCTGGCGCCGCTGGTCGACAACAGCCGTCGCCGACTCGAGCTGCTGAACTCCCTGCTCTTCAGCATGAAGGGCACGCCGGTCATCTACTACGGCGACGAAATCGGCATGGGCGACAACGTCTACCTGGGCGACCGCAATGGCGTTCGCACGCCGATGCAGTGGACCGGCGACCGCAACGCCGGCTTTTCCAAGGCCGATGTCCACGCCCTGTACGCGCCGCTGGTGGCCGATCCCGTCTACGGCTATCAGGCGGTCAACGTCGAGTCCCAGGAGCGCGTTCCGGGGTCGCTGCTGAACTGGATGAAGCGGCTCATCCGCGTGCGCCGCGCCCATCCGGTCTTCGGCCGCGGCACGCTGGAGTTCATCCATCCCGACAACCGCCGAGTCCTTGCCTACCTGCGCGAGCACGATGGCGTGACCATCCTGTGCGTCGCGAACCTGAGCCGTTTCGCGCAGTACGTCGAGCTGGACCTCTCGAGCTACAACGGACGGACGCCGGTCGAGCTCATCGGTCGCGTCCACTTCCCGCGCATCGGGGACCTGCCCTACCTGCTGACGCTCGGTCCGCACGACTTCTTCTGGTTCGAGCTGACCGATGGCGCCGCTGACGCCGGCGCCTGAACCCCATGGCCAGTCCGCCGGCGATCCGTGAGGCCACCATCACCGATGCCGATGAGCTGGGCCGCATCGCGGGCCGCGCCTGGGAGGCGACCTATCGCGGCATGATCCCGGACGAGGTCCTCGACGAGTGGATCACGTCGGCCGGCGATGGGTGGCGGCAGGCGCTGGAGAGCCGCGACGCCGACACGACGACCCGTTCGTGGGTCGCCGTCCGCGACGGCAGGCTGCTGGGCTTCGCGGTCACCGCACCGGCCCGATCCAACTGGCTTCCGCCGCCCGACGGCGCCGGTGAGCTGACGAATCTCTACCTCGATCCGGAGGCGATCGGGTCCGGCGCTGGCCGCCCGCTCTACGAGCGAGCGGTCGGCGACCTACGCGAGCGCGGCTTCAATCCGCTGGTGGTATGGGCATTCCGGGACAACGTTCGAGCCCGCGGCTTCTATGAGCACATGGGACTGGCGATCGACGTTCCGGACCACACCTGGCTCCTCGGCGGCGTGGCGTGCCCGATCGTGCGATTCCGCCTGGACTGGCCCGGCGCGGGGTGATGACGCCGGACGAGCTGAGGAGGGCGCGCTGGTTCCGCGCCAAGCAGCGGCCGATCGCGGCGGTCAGCGAGATCGACCGAGCCCCGCTCGGCGACGGCGCCCTCGCGGTCCTCGAGGTTGTCTTCGCCGACAACGGCAGCCCCGATCACTATCTCGTCACCGAGGGCCCCGACGTGTGGAGCAGCCTCGTCCGTGCAATTGCCGCCGGGGCCGTGCTTCCCGCCGCGCGTGGCGCGTTCGTGGCGACAGTGACCGACGCCGCCCGGTTCGACGGCTCGTTCGAGGCCCGACCGCTGGCGGTCGAGCAGTCGAACACGTCGGTCGTCATCGGCGAGCGGCTGATCCTGAAGCTGTATCGGCTGCTCGAGGCCGGCGACAACCCGGATATCGAGATCAGCGCGTTTCTGACCGATGCCGGCTTCGCCGACACGCCCGCGCTGGCCGGATCGATGATCTACCGCGCACCGCAGGGCTGGACGGCGGCCGCGGCGATGCTCCAGGAGTTCGTCCCGTCCACCGGGGACGCCTGGGGAGCGATGCTGGACGCGTTGGCGACGCAGCCCGCCGCGGGCATCGAGATGGCGCGCTCGATCGGCCGCGTCACGGCGGCCATGCACGCCGCCCTGGCCTCATGGCCGGACGACCCGGCGTTTCCCTCCCGCCCGGCGACCGTCGGCGAGACCGCGGCGTGGCGCGCATCGGCCGAGCGGCAGCTGGCGCAGGCGGTCACGGCCCTCAGCGGCGAAGCGCACGATGTCCTGGTCGACCTTGCGCCGGGCCTTCGTGCGCGCTTCGCGGACACGTTCGGCGCCGCCACCGGCGAGGCGTCGGTGACCCGCATCCACGGCGACTACCACCTCGGCCAGCTGCTGGCCCGGCCCGATGGCGGCTTCAGCATCGTCGACTTCGAGGGTGAGCCGGCGCGACCGCTGGCCGAGCGTCGCCAGCCATCGTCGCCGCTGCGCGACGTGGCCGGCATGCTGCGCAGCCTCGACTACGCCGCGCGCACCGCCGAGCGCGCGTCACGGTTCGACCCAGACGCCTGGCTCGTCGAGGCGCGGGGCGCGTTTCTCGACGCGTACGGGCCGGCGGATGCTGCGCTGCTCGCGGCGTTCGAGCTCGAGAAGGCGTGCTACGAGATCCGGTACGAGGCGAACAACCGCCCCGACTGGCTCTGGCTCCCGCTGGGCGCGGTGGAACGTCTCGGCGGTGAGGGGATCGGCCGTTCACGATTCGAGGCACCATGAGAATGCGGGCCGCACCAGGTGGCGGCGGCGGCTAACCTTCGCCGGGTGAGCTCGATGGCCTGCCGCCCGCTTCGCGTCCCGGGACACCAGTGGCGCTGAGGGTCTGGCGCGGCGAACCGTATCCACTCGGCGCGACCTGGGACGGCTCGGGCGTCAACTTCGCGATCTTCAGCGAGAACGCCGAGGCCGTCGACCTCTGCCTCTTCGACGACGGCGGCGCGAGCGAGCAGCGCATTCGGCTCGTCGAGCAGACCGATCTCGTTTGGCACTGCTACCTCCCGGACGTGCGGCCGGGCCAGCGCTACGGCTATCGGGTCCACGGCCCGTATCGGCCGGAGCTGGGGCACCGGTTCAACCCGAACAAGCTCCTGATCGACCCGTTCGCCAAGCGCATCGACGGCTCGGTCGACTGGGACGACGCGATGTTCGGCTACCGCATTGGCGCGGACGAGCAGGACGTCGAGGCCGACGGGCGCGACTCCGCGCCGTTCGTGCCGAAGAGCGTCGTCGTCAACCAGGCGTTCGTGTGGGGCGGAGACGAGCCGCCACGGACGCCGTTCGACAGGACGCTCATCTACGAGGTGCACGTCAAGGGCTTCACCATGCGCAATCCCGACGTGCCCGAGGAGCTGCGCGGCACGTATGCGGGCATGGGCTCCGGACCGGCGATCGACTACCTGACGAATCTCGGCATCACCGCCGTCGAGCTGCTGCCGGTGCACCAGCACGTCAATGACCGCCACCTGGTCGAGCGCGGCCTGTCGAACTACTGGGGCTACAACACCATCGGCTTCTTCGCGCCCGAGGTCGCCTATTCCGCCACCGGCGAGCCGGTCAGCGAGTTCAAGACCATGGTCAAGCGGTTCCATGACGCCGGCATCGAGGTCATCCTGGACGTGGTCTACAACCACACCGGCGAGGGCAACCATCTCGGTCCGACGCTGAGCTTCCGGGGCATCGACAACGCTGCCTACTACCGGCTCGACCCGGGCAACCTGCGCTCCTACGTCGACTACACCGGGACCGGCAACACCCTCGACGCCACCAGCCCGCGAGTCCTCCAGCTGATCATGGATTCGCTGCGCTACTGGATCACCGAGATGCACGTCGACGGCTTCCGCTTCGACCTGGCGTCGGCGCTGGCGCGCGAGCTCCACGACGTCGACAAGCTGGGGAGCTTCTTCGACATCATTCACCAGGACCCGATCATCAGCCAGGTCAAGCTCATCGCCGAACCGTGGGATGTCGGCCCCGGCGGCTACCAGGTCGGCAACTTCCCGGTCGGCTGGGCCGAGTGGAACGGCAAGTACCGCGACAGCGTGCGCCGCTTCTGGAAGGGCATCGGCGGCCAGACGGCAGAGCTGGCGTATCGGCTCAGCGGCTCGTCCGACCTGTATGCCAGCTCCGGCCGTCGCCCGCACGCCAGCATCAACTTCGTCACGGCTCACGACGGCTTCACCCTCAACGACCTCGTCAGCTACGAGGGAAAGCACAACGAGGCCAATGGCGAGAACAACCAGGACGGCGACAACAACAACGAGTCGATGAACTTCGGCGTCGAGGGCCCCACCGAGGAGGAGGGGATCATCGAGCTGCGCGAGCGCCAGAAGCGAAACTTTCTCGCCACGCTGCTGCTGAGCCAGGGCGTGCCGATGCTGCTCGGCGGCGACGAGATCGGCCGCACCCAGCGCGGCAACAACAACGGCTACGCGCAGGACAACGAGATCAGCTGGTACGACTGGGAGCTGTCGCGTCGCGATCGGCAGCTGCTGTCGTTCACCCGCTCGCTCATCCGTCTCTTCCGCACGCATCCGGTGCTGCGCCGGCGCCGCTTCTTCCAGGGTCGGCAGATCCGCGGCTCGCGCATCAAGGACCTGACCTGGTTCGGGACCGATGGCGCCGAGATGACCGATGCTCAGTGGCAAGCGCCCGGCGTCAAGACGCTCGGCGTGCAGTACGCCGGCGACGCGATCGACGAGCGCGGTCCACGCGGCGAGGCGATCGTGGACGACACCCTGCTCATCATCCTCAACGCCGACGATCGGCCGGTGGCGTTCACCCTGCCCAACCACGAGGTCAGCAAGCGCTGGGAAGTGGTGTTCGACACCGTGCACCCGTCGTTCACCGCGGCGCACGGCGAGTTCGACGGTGGCGCGATCTACCGCGTCGCCGAGCGCTCGGTGGTCTGTCTCCGCCGCCTGCCGCGGGCGCGCCGGGTGCCCGGCATCTGACCTTTGTGTCGTGAGCCCTGCCGGGGTCGAGGAGACCTACACCGATGCCTTCGGCAAACGCCGCACGATCGAACCCGCCGTGCGCGAGGCGGTGGTGGCGACCATGGGGGAGGTTCCGGACGCCCCCGATACAGTCGCCATCGTTCCACCCGGCGCCAGCCTCCCCGTACCGGGAGAGGTAACGCTCGAGGACGGCACGTCGCTCGGCCGCCTCGTCG
>JAICRD010000214.1 GCA_025937535.1 Chloroflexota bacterium
AGAGCACTTGCTTGACATGCAAGAGGTCACTGGTTCGAGTCCAGTGTCGCCCACCATCGTCCGACTTCCCACGAGCCCCATCGTCGGACCGCCCGCCTTGAGATCGCGGCTTCTACACGACAATCTCTCCTGGCTGTTCCGTGATCATGTCGATTTATGGAGCGGCCATTCGTCGAAGGTAAGAGGCGGGCATCCGGCCCGCGAGAGCAGGAGGCGTCATGGCGGAGTACCTCATCTACTTCAACCAGCAATGGGTCGGCGACCACAGCGAGGAGTGGTTCCGGGAGCGGGGACCCAAAGCCATGAAGGTCATCGAGGAGATGAAGGACGCGGGCGTCTATGTCCTTGCCGGTGGGCTGGAGGAGGACGTCGATGACGCATTCAGCGCCGATGCCACCAGTGGCACCGTGGTCGTCACTGATGGCCCGTTCATCGAGACCAAGGAGTACCTGGGCGGGTTGACGGTGATCGAGGTCCCCGACGACGACGCCGCGAAGATGTGGGCTGGCAAGGTCGCCGAGGCCTGCGGCTGGCCCCAGGAGGTCCGCCGCTTCAAGCCCCAGGGCCAGCCCTAGCGAGGAGCTGCGCCCGACGTAGCTCGCTCAGTCCAGCTTTGCTCCCTGGCGGATCCACGCGCCGAGGGTGTCCCGCTCATCCTGGGTCATGCCGGTCACGTTCCCCAGCGGCATCGCCGTGGTGATGACGGCCATCTGCTCGATTCGTGCGGCCTGGGCCTGGATCTGCTCCGGGGTATCGAAGGTCACGCCAAGCGGGGGCGCCGAGAAGCCCTCCTGGGTGGGGTGCTCGGAATGGCACACCTGGCAGCGCGCCTCGATGATGCCGTGGACGGTCTCGAACGCCACCGGCGAGGCAGATGCGCCACCGTCAGCGGCCGCCTGGCCCCACGGCGCGATCGCGACCGCCATGCCGGCCATGGCCACGGCCGCCACCGCGGGAATTGCCCAGACCGTCCGGCCCTGGTGACGGAGGTTGAAGAAGTGGCGCACCGCCACCAGGATCCCGAGGATCGCGACCAGGATCAGCCAGCCGTACTGGTGGCCATACGTCATCGGGAAGTGGTTGCTCAGCATCGCGAAGATGGCCGGCAGCGTGAGGTAGTTGTTGTGGACGGAGCGCTGCTTGCCGCGGAGCGCGGGCCGTGGATCCGGCTCCCGGCCGGCATGCTTCGCACGCACGAGATCCCAATGGCCGGGAATGATGACGAAGAAGACGTTCGCCGCCATCCACGTGCCCAGCATGGCGCCGACCTGGATGTAGACCGCTCGCCCGCTGAAGAGCTGGCTCGCGCCATACGCAACGCCGATCACGACGGCCGCCAGGATGAGTGCCAGGAGCCGGTCTCGGCCCTCCAGCAACCGGCACAGCCCGTCGTAGACCAGCCAGCCGACCATCAGGATGCCGATGCTCACGCCGATCGCCACCATCGGCTCCAGATCGGCGACCGCCGGGTCGATGAGGTAGGCGTCGGGGTTGAGGTAGTAGAGCATGACGAGCAGGACGAACCCGCTCAGCCAGGTGGTGTACGCCTCCCACTTGAACCAGGTCAGCCGCTCGGGCAGCGTCGCCGGAGCCAGGCGGAACTTCTCGACCCGATAAAAGCCGCCGCCGTGGATCTCCCACGTCTCGCCGCCGACGCCGCGTTCCAGGTCGCGTTCGTCCTTCGGGGGCCGCAGGGTGTAGTCGAGCGCGATGAAGTAGAACGACGCGCCGATCCAGGCGATGGCCGCGACGACGTGGAGCAGCCGGACCAGCAGGTTGAGCCACTCGATGACGTACGGGCCCACGGGCGCCCTCCACACCTCGGTCCTCGCCCCGCCGATTCGAGCGAGCGATCGGAGGCGAACGGTACCAGAGCCCAAACCGCCCCTACGGCATTCCGCCGCTGCACACTCCACGCTTGTCCCTGGCGAGCCGCGCCGCCTGACCGATGGCGCCACACGGCTCGCGAGCCATCCTCGTCACACCTCGGCATCGGCCGGCGTGGAGCCGGCCGGCGAGGCGAGCGAAAGGACAGACCGATGGATCGCCGAGAACGCAGCGACCTGCTCGAGCGCCTCGTGGTCTATCGACGCGTCTACCACCTGCGGAGCGACTACGACGCCAGGCCGCTCCTCAGCGTGCGCGCGGCGATGGCCCACGGCGAGCGCATCATGCGGGCGGCTCGACTCGCCTCCGCGCTCTCGCCGAGCACCTGAGGGCCGGGCTCAGACGGGCCCGATCTCCTGGCCGACCTTCTTGAGCTCGGCCATGCGTGCGCCGAGCTGCTCGAGCTCATCGGCGTCGAAGACCTGGCGGGCCTGCTTGAACATGTCGCCCTCCTCCTCCTCGATGTGATGCTCGATGTTCTCCTTCATGACGGTGAACTTCGCTCCCCACATCTCGTCGGTGACGGGGGTCGCCTCGAGCTCGCCCATGATCTCGTCGACGACGTGGTGCTCCTCGTAGCCCTCGAGCACGATGTCCTTCGCCTTCGGGTGCTCCTTCAGGGCCGGGTAGAAGATCTCTTCCTCGATGCGCTCGTGGAGCATCATCTCGGCCTTGAGCGTCTCGAACAGCTCGGTGCGCGTCTTCTCGCCGCGCTCGGTCGTCTTCTCGCCCTCGGCGAGCATCTTCTTGACCTTGTCGTGGTCGGCCTTCAGCAGAGAGAGGGCGTCCATCGGTTCTCCTGGCGCATGGGATGGGGTTGGTAGACGCCGGACCGATACGCACGCCGCATGCCTAGCCGCTCAGGAGCGTGACGATGTCCTCGCGCGCCGGCATGCCCGCCCGTGCGCCGGCGGCGCTGACCGATAGCGACCCGGCGGCGTTGGCGGCGTGGATCGCCTCGTCGAGGCTCGCCCCGCCCGCCAACCACGCGGCCAGGACCCCGCAGAAGGTGTCGCCGGCGCCGGTGGTGTCGACCACGGTCGCGGCCGGGTAGCCGGGGAACCGCTCGCGCCGGTCGCCGTCCGCCAGCAGCGCGCCGGCCGGTCCCTGGGTGACGACGATCGGGCCGGCGTGGCGCATGGCGAGCTCGTCGAGGGCGGCGCCAGTGTCGTCGTTGCCGATCGCCACGACCAGCTCGTGCTCGTTGGGGGTGAGGATCGGCCCGAGCGCCAGGACCTCCGCCGCCAGGGCGCGCGCCGGGGCGGGGTTCAGGATGGCGGTCGTGTTCGCGTCGTGCGCGGCCCGCAGGCCGTCGAGGACGGTATCGGCCGGGATCTCGTGGTTGGTGAGCACGACATCGGCATCCGCGATGGCCTGTCGGTCGTCGCCGTCGAGCTCGAGCGTGGCATTGGCGCCCGGCGCGACCGCGATCTGGTTCTCGCCGCGCGGGCCGACGACGATGAGGGCGACGCCGGTCGGCTCCCGCTCGACGCGTCG
>JAICRD010000231.1 GCA_025937535.1 Chloroflexota bacterium
CCGAAGCCGAGGCGCGGCCGGTCCACGTCGTGAGCTACGGATGGGCCGGCGCGCGAGTCGCGGACCTCGTCCGCCAGCAGCTGCCGCGCGCCCTCCAGCCGCTGCGAGCATCCGAGACCGAGCCGTTCCTGCCCGGAGCCGATGTCATCGCGGTCGTCATCGGATCCAACGACGCGACGCACCGAACCACGCCCGGACGCTTCCGCGCCGACCTCCGCGCGGTCCTGACCGGAATCCGCGAGGCGGCCCCGGCCGCGCGCATCGTGCTGGCCGGCATCCCCGTGTTCCGCGGCGCGCTGCGCGGGGTCGAGCCGCTCATCTTCCTCGCCGATCAATATGCCCGCCTGCTGCGCCCCATCGGCCGCTCCGAGGCGGCCAGGTCGGGCGTTGCGTATGCCGATCTCGCGGCGGAGCTACCCGATCGCCTGCGCGGCCGCGGCCGGACCGACATCTTCTCGCCCGACCGATTCCACCCCTCGGCGATCGGGTACGCGGCCTGGGCGGACGTCATCGCCGACGCACTGATCGAGCATCCGGCCGTGTCCGGTCCGTCGCTGGGATCCGCCGGCGCCTGACGGTGCGTCCGCGCAACATCTTGCGCGGCGCGCCAGCGTGGTGCGATGCTACCGCTCTTCCCAGAACCTCACCCTTGTGCCCTCGGGGGATACGGTGCGCTCCGTCCTCGTCATCGCCACCATGGTGGCGACGCTCCTTGGCAGCCTCGGCCTTGCCGCGCCCGCGAGGGCCTCGACCCCCACGAAGGTTGCGATCATCGTGGGGCCGGTCGGCGAGGAGCTGACGCCGGTCTACATCTCGCTCGCCGAGGCGGCCGCGATCGCCGCCGAGACGCGCGGAGCGACCGTCGCGCGGGCCTACTCGCCCGATGCATCCGCGGAGAACGTCCTCGCGGCCGTCGATGGCGCCAACATCGTCGTGTACCTGGGGCACGGGGTCGGGACCCCGAATCCGTACTCGGACGCCCCGAACCCGGCGACGACGAACGGCTGGGGCCTCAACGGACCGAATGCCGTCGGCACGCATGCCGACGCGTGGTCCGACGGCACACTCGCCTACTACGGCGAGTCATGGATCGCCGAGCACGCCAGGCCGGCGCCAGGCTGGGTGATGATCTACTCGAACGCCTGCTACGCACCTGGCGCATCGGAGGGGTTCGACACACTGGCCACCGAGGACGTGGCCGCCAAGCGCGTCAGCGATTACTCGCGCGCGCCACTGGCGGACCTCGGTGCAAGCGCGTACTTCGCGACCGACTTCTTCGAGGGCGCCGCCCACATCGTCGGCACGCTGCTCGACCAGCCGGGGCTGGCGTACGGCGACGTGTTCGCGGCGGAGCCACGCTTCTCACCCGACGGCCTGGCGCGCCTGCCGCACGGCACCGTCCCCGGCGCCGAGACCTGGCTCGACCGCACGGCGTACTTCGACGGCAAGGTCGACTACTGGTACGCCTTCGCGGGCGATCCTTCCGCCACATTCGGTGGTGCCGCGAACGGCGTGACGGCGGTGACCGATACGGTCGCGGGGAGCGCCACGGTGCCGCCGCTCGTCGCGGTCGACGGGCTCGTCACCGGCATGGCGTCGAGCTACGGCGAGAGCGCGGGCTGGGAGGGCAAGGCAACGGTCGCCCTGCCGCTCGAGATCGGTGGCGGCATTCCAGACGGCCAACCAACCATCGTGCTCGTCTGCGCCGACCGATGCGTGAGCCTGCCCGTCGTCGATTCGTGCCCGTGCTATGTGGGCACACCCGACCAGCGCGTCGCGAACCTGTCGCACGAAGCGTGGCGCCAGGTCACCGACTTCCCGCTGGAGGAGGGGCTCGTCAGGGTCGAGGTGCACATCGCGCCGCCGGCGACGCGATCCTCGAGCTGATCGGCTCCCGGATCAGGGTCCGGCCGGAGCGTTCGCGACCGGGTTCGGGACCGACGCGCTGACCACGGCCGGCGTCGCAGCACGCACGTGCGGCGTGCGCTGCCCGAACCGATCCGACAGGCCGCCGAGCTCGCGGCGCAGCAGATCCGGCCATGGCGTGCGTACGGTGCCGGCCACCGGGTAGCGGCCGGCGAAGATCGCCCGTGCCAGCGCACCGCGAGCCGCGTACTGGCCGGGCTCGAACTCGAGCGCGTAGTGGTACTCACCGCTGGCCGCGCGTCGGGTCGATCGGATCCGCGCCCACAGCGAGGCGGCGACGCCGGGCAGGCCGAAGCTGACCAGGTGCGTCTCGCGGTCGACCAGCGGGTCGACGGTCGCGAGCAGCGCGCCGCCGACCGACACGTCCTGCACGGCTGCCTCCTGCCCGTCGATCCAGCCCGGCATGTCGACCGCAAAGCGAACGGCGCTCCGTCGTTGCGTCGCGAAGCGGATCGACTGGATGCGGCGAATGGCGATCCATACCAGCGCGACGTTCACGCTCAGCCAGCCGAACGCGCCCAGCGCTGCCCATTCGGAGTCGTAGGCGATGTGGAACAGGCCCAGCAGGTGGAGGCTGAAGACGGTGGCCGCGATGAACGAGACTGCCAGCGAGAAGCGCAGCATGACCGGTGCCTCGATCCTGCCTCGGTCGGCGCCCGTGCGCCCCTTCGGCGTCACGCGGAAGGCCGGCGTCCGCGTGGTGAAGAGGGTCGTGGTCGCGATCAGGTTTGGCGGCATGCGCACGAGGTCGAAGATGATCGACAGGATCGGCCGATACGCACCGCGACCGAGGAGGTACAGCGCGGCCTGCTGGAGCAGGTAGGTGGCGGCGAAGGCGGCCGCGAACGTGGCGCCGTCGGCGATGATCGGGATCCGGCCGGTGAGCAGGACGAGCGGCGGCAGCAGCAGGAACCCA
>JAICRD010000036.1 GCA_025937535.1 Chloroflexota bacterium
CATTACCGATGCGACGACCGGCGACGCGCTGGCGCTGGCGTGGCGGATCCGAGCGCCCTAGCGGCCGGTCAGAGCCTCGCGCACGATGCGCTCCTGCTCCACCTGGTGCACTGCGGGATAGCCCTCGGCCGGGCGTGACCGCTCGGGACGGCTGATGTCGCCGAGCGGGATCTTGTACGGCACCAGGTGCCGGATCCGCGGGAGCACGAACTTGCGGGCGCCCATGTTGCGCGGCTCCTCCTGGACCCAGGCGAACGACTCGATCTTCGAATAGCGGTCGATGATTGGCTGGAGCTCGTCGGTCGGGAAGGGATACAGGCGCTCGACGCGGACGATGGCCACGTCGGTGGTTGTCGGGAAGGCATCGGCGCCGATGAGGTCGTAGTACACCTTGCCGCTGCACAGCAGCAGCCGGCGAACCGTGGCGGCCGCCTTGGCGTCGGCGAAGCGCGGGTCGTCCAGGACCGGGCGGAAGGTGCCGCTCGTCAGTTCCGAAGGTCGCGACGCGGCGGCGGGCAGACGCAGCAACGACTTGGGCGTCATCACCACCAGCGGCCGTGCGTCGTGGTGGCGCGCCTGGCGTCGCAGCAGGTGGAAGTACTGGCCGGGCGTGGTCGGGTTGACGACGCGGATATTGCCCTCCGCGCCCAACGCCAGGAAACGCTCGAGCCGCGCGGACGAGTGTTCCGGCCCCGACCCTTCGTAGCCGTGCGGCAGCAGCAGCGTCAGGCGCGACGTCTGCCGCCACTTGGCGAGGCCGCTGACCAGGAACTGGTCGATGATGATCTCGGCGCCGTTCACGAAATCGCCGTACTGCGCCTCCCACAGCACCAGCGCCTCGGGGGCGGTGACGGCGTAGCCGTACTCGAATCCGAGCGAGGCGTACTCGCTGAGCGGAGAGTTGTGCAGCTCGAAGCTCGCCTTGCTGCCGGGCAGGTGCTCGAGCGGCACGTGCCGCTCGCCCGTCTTCGCGTCCCACAATCCGGCGTGGCGCTGGCTGAACGTGCCGCGCACCGTGTCCTGGCCGCTGAGCCGGATCGGCGTTCCCTGGCGCAGCAGCGTGCCGAAGGCGAGGAGCTCGGCGTGCGCCCAATCGACGTGCGGCTCCGAGGAGTCGAGCGCCACCGCCCGGCGCTCGAGCTGCCTGACCAGCTTGGGATGCACCGTGAAGCCGTCCGGAACGGCGCCGATGCCGGCGTTGACCTCGCGCAGCACGTCGAGCTTCACCGCTGTCTTGGGCTCCGCGATCTCCTCCGGGGCGATCGCCTCCGAGCCGCGGTCGAGCTCGCGCTCGCCCTCCTCGGGCCCCTTGCGCAGGGCCGCCTGGCGCTTGGCGAGGTCGCGCTGCATCTGCTTCGCCATGGCCTCTGCCTCGTCGCGACCGATCACCCCGAGCTCGACGAGCTGCGCCTGGTACAGCTCGCGCACGCTCGAGTGGCCGTCGATGCGCGCGTACATCGCCGGCTGCGAGTACGCCGGCTCGTCGCCCTCGTTGTGGCCGTAGCGCCGGTAGCCGACGAGGTCGATCACGACGTCGTGGCCGAACTGCTCGCGGTACATCATCGCCAGGCGTGCAGCGGCCAGGCACGCCTCCGGATCGTCGGCGTTGACGTGGATGATCGGCGCGTCGAAGCCTTTGGCCAGGTCGGAGCTGTAGTCGGTCGAGCGTCCCTCGCGCGGTCCCGTCGTGAAGCCAACCTGGTTGTTGGCGATGAGGTGGATGGTCCCGCCCGTGGCGTACCCGTCCAGGCGCGCGAGGTTGAGCGTCTCGGCCACGACGCCCTGCGCCGCGAAGGCGGCGTCGCCGTGAATGAGGAGGGGGAGCGTCTTGGAGTGATCGACCTTGGCCACCGGCCCGCTGCGGTCGGTCTGGTCGGCGCGCGTGCGACCCTCGATGACCGGGTCGACCGCCTCCAGGTGGCTGGGGTTGGGGGAGAGGATGACCCGCACCTCGGCGTCGTCCTCCGCCAGGAACGAGCCCTCGGCACCCAGGTGGTACTTCACGTCGTCTGAGCCGCCCTTCGGCGCCGTCGGTGCCTCGCCCCCGGCGCGACCCGCCTCGAACTCGGACAGGATGGCTTCGTAGCTGACGCCGACCACGTGTGCGAGCACGTTCAACCGGCCGCGGTGCGCCATGCCGATGACAACCTTGCGCGCGCCGTGATCGGCGGCATCACCCAGGATGACGTCCAGCATCGGCACCATGGTGTCCAGCCCCTCGATGCTGAACCGCTTCTGGCCCAGGTAGGCCCGGTGCAGGAAGCGCTCGAGCCCTTCGACGCTGATGAGCCGCTCGAG
Source organism: Chloroflexota bacterium (assembly GCA_025937535.1). Classification (GTDB taxonomy): domain Bacteria; phylum Chloroflexota; class Limnocylindria; order QHBO01; family QHBO01; genus JACDBZ01. The sequence continues at coordinate 2,299 of JAICRD010000036.1, forward strand.
CAGCGCGACGCGGTCCTCGTTCTCCATCGGCGCACGGTGCTCGCCCGACTCGATGACCTGGCGCAGCCAGACCCGTTCGGTGTGCGAGCCGATGTGCTCGACCTCGTAGGCGATCGTGCCGGTATACGTCTCCTTGAGGTGCGGCAATGCCTCGGCCAGCGTCGCGCCCGGCACGTAGATGCGCAGCAGCTCCGCGGGGATTGCGGCCATGGCCGCATCGGTCAGGCCAAGCGGCCCGGGATCCAGCGCCGGATCGCCCACCGGCTCGGAGCCGAGCGGGTCGAGCCGCGCGGCCAGGTGGCCGAAGTGGCGGTAGGCCTTGACGAGGGCCATCGCGGCGGCGACCGCCTTGAGCTGCTCATAGGTATCGGTGCCGGTGGCGGTGGGTGGGGGAGCGCCGGCCGACTCGGCCGGCGCCGGCGTCGGCGCAGCGGTCGTGACGTCCGACGCGCGAGCGCCCATGGAGGCGAAGACATCGGCATAGAAGCCGTCCTCGCCGCTCAGCAGCCCGTCCATGCGGCGCAGGAAGATGCCCGACTCGGCGCCCTGGATGATGCGGTGGTCGTACGTGCTGGTGAGCGTCATCCGCCGGTCGCCGCCGACCGTGCGGATCGTGCCGGTCGCCACGATCGTGCCCTGGTTCGGCATCAGGCGCGGCACGCTCATGGTGGTTCCCAGCGTGCCGGGATTGGTGAGGGTGATGGTCGCGCCGACGAAATCGTCCGGTCCGAGCTTGTTGCTCCGCGCCTTTTCGACCAGCTCCTCGTAACGAGCGTGGAAGCCCGCAAAGTCCATCTCGTCCGCGCCCTTGATGACGGGGACGACGAGGAAGCGGGAGCCGTCCTTGCGCTCCACGTCGACCGCCAGGCCGAGGTTGATGCGTCCGGGATCCACGCGGTAGGCCTGGTCCTCGATGGTCGTGAAGTAGTGGCTCATGGAGCGCTGCTCCTGGGCCGCCAGCACGATCGCCCAGCCGATGAGATGCGTGAAGCTGACCTTGCGCGGGGCGATCTGGCCGTTGAGCTCCTTGCGCCGCGCCTCGAGCGTTGCGACGTCGATGTCGCGGAAGCTCGTCGCGGTGGGCACGCCCAGGCTGGCGACCATGTTCTGCGCCAGGCGGGCTGCCGGCCCCTTGATCGGGGTCGCGCCATCGGGGAGTGACGGCGCGGGTGGTGTGGCCTCTGCCGCTCCCGCGGCGGGGAGCTGGTTGCCGTTTTGCCCAGCCGGACGGGCCTGAACGGGCTCGTACCCGCCGGCGCCCGAATCGAAGAGCTCGCGCCACTGGTCGCTCACGCTCGACGGATCCGCCCGGTACTGCTCGTAGAGGTCGGCTACATACCCGGCGTTGACGAGATTGAGCGTGTCGAGTGCATCCGATCGAGAGGCGGCCATGTCACCTCAAGGATACGCGAGGTGGCTGCGGTGGTCGCTCGGCGCGTGCCTCGCACGCCGCCGCCGTCGCCAGATTCACATGCAGTGTGCGCGCGGAGCCTCGCCCAGCCCTGGTTGCGCCGCAGGTCCCCCTTCGCGCACCGAAATTCACGCCAGGGCGACATTTCGGCGACGCCAAGACCTCGAATCGCGCCGCGTGTCGTCCCGGTGTGAATCTGGCGACGACATCGCGCCGCCGCGACCGTCAGGCGAGGGTATCGCCGCGCGACAGGAGCCCTCGCGCCAGCAGCACCACGCCGATGGCGATGACCGCCGCCGGCAGGACCCAATCGGCGAACGGCAGCCGCTCGCCACTGAGGCCGACGACTCCCTCGAAGAACAGGAAGCCGACCGCGAACAGCGCCAGGCCTCCCAGGAATCCCCAGAAGCCGTTGCGCGTCGCGCCGCCGTCGCCGCTGCGGATGCCCCAGATCGCCATGCCCAGACCGCTCGCCGCGGGGCCGACCAGCGCCCAGGCGTACGCCCACGTTGCCCACAGGCCGGTCGCGTTCTGGTAGGCCAGCACAAGCCCGACGGTGGTGACCACCGTGCCGCCGATGACCATGCCCTGCTCGAGGTTCACGAACAGCCCCAGGAACAGCAGCACCGCGCCGACGGCGACGATGATGAACGGCCAGCCGATGTCGCCGATGCCGATGTCGGCCAGCTGTCCGACGAACAGCAGCGCGCCGATGACGACGAGCACGAGCCCGAGCGCGATGGCCGGCGAGCGTTCGCCGCTGCTGGACGGCATGTCGGTCACGCCTGAATGGTAGCGCTCGTGCGCGACTGCCCGCCGTAGGATGACCGCCATGGATCTCAACGCCGATCTCGGCGAGAGCTTCGGCGCCTGGACGCTGGGTGACGACGCCCGGCTGGTGGAGCACCTGACCAGCGCGAACCTGGCGTGCGGCTTTCACGCCGGCGACTTCCGGGTGATGGAGGCAACGGTCGCGCTGTGCCGCGAGGCTGGCGTCGCCGTCGGCGCACAACCGGGATACCCTGACCTGCTCGGATTCGGTCGCCGTCCGCTTCCCTTCGAGCCCGACGAGGTCGAGTCGCTGGTGCGCTATCAGATCGGCGCGCTCGAGGCATTCTGCCGTGCCGCCGGCGTCGAGATGCAGCACGTCAAGCCGCACGGCGCCCTCTACAACCAGGCAGCGGCCGATCCGACGCTGGCAGGGGCAATCGCCAGGGCGGTGGCTCGCTTCAGCCGTGAGCTCGCGCTGTTCGGGCTGGCCTCCTCCGAGCCGATGGCGGCCGCGGCAGCCGATGCCGGCCTTCGCTTCGTGCCCGAGGCCTTCGCTGACCGACGCTACCTGCCTGACGGATCGCTCCAGCCGCGTTCCAGAGCCGGCGCGGTCATCGAGGACGCCGCAGACGCGGCGGCCCAGGCATTGATGATCGCCACCGATGGTGCCGTGGTCGCCGTCGATGGCTCGCGGGTCGCATTGAGAGCCGAGTCCATCTGCTGCCATGGAGACACGCCGGGCGCCGTGGAGATTGCCGCGTCGGTTCGAAGCGCCCTGGCGGCGAGCGGCGTGAGGGTCGAGCCGCCGCTGGCTCGATGATCCGCCCCTTCGGCGAGTCGGGCCTGCTGGTCGAAACCGGCGACGCCCATCGGGCGCAGGCACTCGCCATCGCCGTCCGCGGCGCGATGCCGGACGCCGTCGCCGTCGTGCCCGGGCTCGAATCGCTGCTCGTCGAGCTGGACGCGTCCACCGACCTCGAGGGCGCCGCGCGACGGCTCGAGCAGCTGGCGGCCGGCGCGGCGGCTGCTGCACTGGCCGGTCGGGAGATCACCATCCCCGTCAGCTACGGCGGCACCGGTGGCCCGGACCTCGCCGACGTGGCCGAGACATGCGGCCTTTCCGAGGCAGAGGTCATCGAGCTCCACCTCGGTAGCGAGCTGCGTGTGCTGTTCCTCGGCTTCGCGCCCGGCTTTGCGTACCTCGGCGGGCTCGACGAAGGGTTGCGCGTGCCGCGACTCGCCACGCCTCGAACGCGGACGCTGGCCGGATCGGTGGCCATCGCCGATTCGATGACCGGCATCTACCCGGCCGACCTGCCGGGCGGGTGGCGAATCATCGGCCACACCGACCTCGTGATGTTCAATCCGCATCGCGATCCGCCCGCGCTGCTGGCGCCCGGCGACCGCGTCCGATTCGAGCGGGTGGGCTCGTGATCGAGGTGATCGAGGCCGGGCCGCTGACATCCGTCCAGACGGCATCGGGACGTCCGGCGTGGCGTCACGCCGGAGTGCCCGTGGGCGGAGCGGCCGATGCCTGGAGCGCGCGGCTCGCGAACCGGCTGGCCGGTAACGCCGACGACGCGTCGCTGCTCGAGATCACCCTCGGCGGCGCGCGGCTGCGCTTCGATGAGGCGACGGTGATCGCCGTGACCGGGGGCACGCGGGTCACGATGGGCGGCATCGACCTCCCCGCCGCAACGGCCGTCGCGCTTCGTGCCGGCTCGCAGCTCAGCGTCGAATACGGCGACGGCGCGCGCGGGTACCTGGCGGTGGGCGGAGGCATCGAGGTCGACGACGTGCTCGGCTCGCGGTCGACGGACCTGCGCAGCGGCTTCGGGGGACACGAGGGCCGTGCGCTGCGCAGCGGCGACCGGCTCGAGATCGGTCCTGCCAGCGGGCGATCCGGCCGATGGACGGGGAAGCGGGACGACGGTCCCCTTCGCATCGTGCCCGGCCCCCACGGCGATCCGCGAGACCTGGAGGGCGAGTGGATCGTCGGTGTCGAGGCCGACCGTATCGGCGTGCGTCTCGACGGGCCGCGGCTGACCGGACGGGAAGTGCCGTCGATGGGGCTTCCGCTCGGCGCAGTCCAGGTGCCACCAGATGGGCGGCCCATCGTGATGCTCGCCGACCGCCCGGTGACCGGCGGCTACCGGGTGCCGGCCTGCGTCATCGGCGCCGACATCGGCCGGGTCGCGCAACTGAGGACCGGCGATGAGCTCACGCTGGTAGCGGTCTCGCTGGAGGAGGCGCGCCAGGCGATGCGGCGGGCAGAGGAAGAGCTCGCCGCCATCGAACCGGTGGAGGGGTCTGGCGACGAGCTCGGATGGGCCGGATCGCACCGCTGAGCTAGGTGGGCGTGACCTCGCCCTGCGGCCGGAAGACGAGGCGCTGGGCGCCGTCATCGGCCGGCGTGACGTCGATGGCCGCGTCGTGAAGCGGCTCCGCGACCTCGGGCGCGACGAAGACCTTGAGACCGTCCTGCTCGGTGACCTGGTCGCCGGCGGCGGGCGAATCGGTGAAGCCAAGCGCGACGGTGATCTCTCCGGGCTCCGACGCCTCTGCGTAGATGCGCAGTCCATGGTCGTCGGGGACGTCCTGCCCGCGGCGGAGGGCGGTGATCAGCTCTGCTGCGTCGTGGGTGATCTGAAGCACGGGTTCTCCTTGGGATTGGTGTCTCCCTCAGGGCCGCAAGACCGATACCACCCTCAGCCGAAGAGGCCTCGCACGAGCTCCGGGCTCACGTTGCGGCCGGTCGTCACCACGGCAACGTTGCGACCCGCCACCTCGACACGCCCCGTGCGCAGCGCCGCGATTCCCAGGACCGCGCTGCCCTCGAGGAGGATGTGCGGCACCTCGATCGCCCAGCGCATCGAGTCGGCGATCTCGTCCTCCTCGATGACCACGACCTCGTCCACCACCTGGCGGTTGAGCTTCCAGGTGATGCTGGAGCGCTCGATGTTGCCGGCCACACCATCGGCGATGGTTGGCGCGATGGGCATCGGCTCGGTCGAGCCTGTCTCGAAGTAGGCATACATCGGCGGACTGGCGGCCGGCTGCACGCCGATGAGGCGCAGGTTCGGCTTGACCGCCTTGGCCCATAAGCCGATACCGGCGATCAGCCCTCCACCGCCGATGGGCACGATGATGGTGTCGACCTCGGGCCAGTCCTCCAGGATCTCGACCGCGACCGTTGACTGCCCGGCGATGACCTCCGGATCGTTGTAGGGAGGGATGTAGATGGCGTGGCCGGCGTCGTCCCGGCGCCGTGCCTCGGCTTCGGCGTCGTCGGTGTCGTTGCCGGTCAGCTCGACGGTGATGCGATTCGTCTCCAGCGCGCGCAGCCGCTCCAGCTTGGCAGGGGAGACGCTGCGCCCGACGAGCACGGTCAGCCGCATGCCGTGCCGGATGGCGGCCGTGGCGGTCGCGATGCCGTGGTTGCCGCTGCTGGCGGTGACGAGCGCCGCCTCAGGCCTGCCCTCGGCGATGACGGCGACCTTGTTGTGCGCGCCGCGTGTCTTGAAGGCGCCGGTTGGCTGGACCTCCTCGCGCTTCAGGCGGACCCCGGTGGCACCGGTCGCCTCCGCCAGCTCGACGCTCGGCTCGAGCGGCGTGTGCAGCGCGATGCCGCGCAGCCGCTGACGCGCGGCGTTGACATCGGCCAGGGTGGGAAGGCGGGGCATGCGCGGAGTGTCGCACGGCGGCTGGTGCTAGGTCTCTCGCCAGATCGAGCCAGATTGACCTTGGCTCTCAGCCCGGCGCGATTCCCACGATCGATCGAGTGCCTGCCAGCGTGAAGAGCGCCTCCGCGTGCCGCTCGTGCGTGGCCAGACTCGCTGCAGCGAGGAAACGCCGCGCCGCGCGGCGCTCCGGTCGATTTGGCTCGATTAATCGAGTGGCCTGAAGCTTCAGGCGGCTGGCAAGGGCTCCGGCGAAGGGGCCGTCACCGCGGTCTCGCGGATCTCGCGCAGGCGCATCCCGACGCGCATCAGCGAACCCAGCCGATCCTCGACGCGAGCGCGCTCGACTGGTGTGGCCCAGTGGCGCAGCGTGTAGTCGATCTCGTGCTTGTGGCGGGTGGCCGTGGCGAACAGGTCCTCGACGCGATTCCGCACATCGTCATCCGGGCGCGAGGCCACGATCACGCGGTGGGATTCGAGAATGTCGAGGAAGTACGAGGTCGCAAGCCGATCGAGATCCCGCTGGGCACCCCGCTCCCACGGCTCCGGCGGTCCCCCGAATCCATACTTGCGCCACTCGTGCGGCTGCACCTGCTGCATCGGTCCCTTTCGAACGTGAGGGCGGGCTTCCAACAGCTGTGAAGGTACGGGGGCGGTGCTTGGTCGGCGAGTGACCGTTCCGGCTACTCGTGGCCTTACCAACGGCTGCCCCCGCGACCGCACCTGACCGATGTGGACCATGTCCGACCGATGCATCTCACACCAGGTGGCGCACCCGCGTTTCAGGTCCCAAGATGGCACCGATGAATTCCGCCCGCTCGACTCGCGCCGACTGGCTGCTCTTCGTGCTGCTCGGCTTCTTCTGGGGCAGCAGCTACCTGTTCATCAAGATCGCGGTCGATGCCGGCATCCAGCCCTTCACCGTCGTCTCCGGCCGGCTGCTCGTCGGCTTCGTGCTGCTGGCCGCCGTCGTGGCGATCGCCCGCGAGGCGCTGCCGCGCGAGCCGCGCATGTACGGGCACCTGGTGGTGATGGGCGTCTTCAGCGTCTTCCTCCCATTCATGCTCATCACCTTCGCGGAGCAGAGCGTCGATTCGAGCCTGGCGGCCGTGCTGACCGGCGCCGTGCCGTTGTTCACCATCCCGTTCGCCGCGATGCTCCTCCCCGCCGAGCGGGTGACGGTCAACAGCCTCCTGGGCATCGCCATCGGACTGGTCGGCGTCGCGATCGTGGTCGGGTTCGATCCGTCGCAGCTGGGCAGCAACGAGCTCGTGGCGGAGCTCGCCCTCATCGGCGCATCGGCCTCGTATGCGCTCGGCGGCGTCTACGCCAGGCGCAACGTGCATGGCTTGCGACCGATGATCCCAGCGCTGTTCCAGGTCGGCTTCGCCTTCGTCATGGCGGCGATTCCGGCCGCGCTGCTGGAGCGACCCTGGGAGGGCGGGTTCGCACCAGAGGCGCTGCTGGCCGTGGTGTGGCTGGGGCTGTTCGGCTCGGGCATGGCCTACCTGGTCTTCTTCCGGCTCCTGCGATCGTGGGGCGCCACGCGCACCTCGCTGGTCGCCTACCTGCTGCCGATCTGGGGGATCGGCCTCGGCGCGCTGGTCCTGGCGGAGCCGATCGACGCGCGCCTGCTCATCGGCACCGCGCTGGTCATCGCCGGCATCGGCCTCGTCAACATGCGGCGTGGCTCGCTCCGGCCCTGGGGCCGCCGTACCACGCCGGTCGCCCCGACCGAGGGTTGACCGCTCAGCCGGGCATCGCCCCCAGCTGCTTCATCATCCCGAGCATGTCGGCCACGTGCCAGTGCTCCGCTATGAGGCCGTCCTCGAGCCGGAAGATGTGGATCTCGGCGATCTCGTAGCTCTTGCCGGCGGCGGGTATGCCCATGAAGTCACCCTTGTGGGTCCCCCTGGCGGTGAGGCGCACGGCCACCCGGTCGCCCTCGCCGATGACGTCCTCGACGTCGAACTGAACGCCCGATAGGCCACTGGCCATGCGCACCACCGTTTGCCTGAGGCTCTCCCGACCGGGCTCGACCGATGGCCAGGTGTGCGGCACGAACGACTCCGAGACCAGCTCGACCGAGTCGGGGTTTCTCTTGACGAACGCCTCGTCGATGAAGCGGCGCACGACTGCCTTGTTGTCCTCGACGCTCATTGAGTGACCTCCACTGCTCGGTATCTCCCACAGCGCAAACGCTGCCAGTGTTCTGTGCGCGACGCCGATTCGCCTGATGGTTCAGGACCGAGTCGATCTCCGTATCGGTGCTCATGGCCTCGCCTCGGCCATCATCTCCGTCGCCATCGTCTGGTTCGTCGGCTGGATGCGACGCAACGGCTGATGACGTGACCCGCCCATTCGCCGGGCGCCGAGCGCTCGGCTAGAATCGGCGGGCGCGTTTCACGCGCCTCGTTGGGGAGTGGCCAAGCGGTAAGGCGCCTGACTCTGGATCAGGAGATCGAAGGTTCGAATCCTTCCTCCCCAGCCAACCCCGGTTCCGGTACACCACATCTTGTGGTCGCTGGCTCCCGGAATCGCAGATGATGTGCTCTGACGCCTGAGTTGCGGCCTCGCAAAGGAGGACCGCATCATGCGTTGGGCACCTGACTCTTCTGACAAATGGGCACCTGATTCGGGCGCCCGCGACGCATGGGCACTTGACTCTTCCGGCGCTGGGATCACGCTTGGCACCGCGATCGATCACTTCCTGACCGCCAAGGCGGCCGAGGGTGCCTCGCCCAAGACGCTCGACTGGTACCGGATGGTGCTCGGTCGGGCGGGTCGCGACCTCGGCCCCGATCGGGCGCTCGACTCGTTGACCGCGCCCCAGCTGCGCAGCTGGCTTCTGTCCCTGCGCGAGACGCTGGCGCCGATCTCGGTGGCGGGGTATGTGCGCGGGTTGAAGGCGTTCGGGAACTGGTGCGCCGTCGAGGAGCTGGCCGAGGCCCGTGCGTTGCGGACGTTGCGCCGGCCACAGGTGCCGCACAAGCTCGTTGAGCCGCTCGACGACGATGCCGTGCGGCGCATGCTCGACGCCGCATCGGTCCGCGACCGGGCCATCGTGCTGCTCATGCTCGACACCGGACTGCGCCTGTCGGAGGTGGCGGGGCTGCGACGCTGCGACCTGCGCCCAGACGGGACGGTCAAGGTCCTCGGCAAGGGCGCACGCGAGCGAATCGTCCCGGTCGGCCACGTCGCCCGCCAGGCCCTGGTTCGCCACCTGCGCCAGGAATTGCCGGCAGGATCCGATGCGCCGATCTTCAGATCCCGCCGCGGCGGCGCGCTTGGATGGCGGGGCATCCAGCAGGTCTTCAAGCGGCTCAAGGCTCGGGCGGGCATCCCGGGCCGCTGCAGCCCGCATCTTCTGCGCCACACGTTCGCCCACTCCTATCTCGTCAACGGCGGCGACGTCTTCAGCCTGCAGCGGATGCTGGGCCATACCACGCTCGACATGGTGAAGCGGTATGTGGCCTTGGCCGAGGGCGATCTCGTTGCTCGCCACCGTGCCGCCTCGCCAGCCGATAGGCTGATGCGAAGCTAGGTGCCGGAAAGCGACTTAACCGTGTTCTCGCGCGTGCTAGCGTGGCTGCGAGCGCCAGTGCCCGGCGTGGAGAGCATCGGAGGGAAGTGGTGGGGGCTCATCGCTCAGTCGGGCGGCGCGTGGCCGCTGTCGGCCTGACCGTCGTACTCATTCTTCAAACAGGCACGTGGGTGCCGCCTCCGCGGCCGGCACGGATGCTCCCGCCGAGTCGAAGGCCGAGGACCAATCACGAGCGCCCGTAGCGCCGGCCTCAGAGCCGTCCGGCCCTCAGCAGGCATCTTTCTCCGACGCCTTCGAGCGCCTGTATTTCACGACGGCGCGATACAACCCACACCCCGCTGTCCCGTTCAGCTCCGAGTGGGACGACGCAACCAACGCGGGCCGGTACCGGCTGTCGGAAACACCCCTGAACACCGTGGACGGTTCTCACGGCCAGCCGCATGGGTCAACGGTGCATAACCGGCTGCATCGTCAGTTCCTGTATCGGCTGCCAGAGCCCGGACGCCTTGAAGGGTACGTGCGCGCGTTCCTGCGCGTCCAAACGCGATCCGGGGTCGGCATCAACGAGAGCCTGCAGGACATGATCAGCCAGATGACCGTGCGGGTGGTGAGCGCCGACGGGACGGTCGTTCGCGGGACGGCGCTGGCCGCTTACAACCCTGCCTCGAGCGCGGGTGAGACGAAGTGGGACGCGTGGGCGCTGCGCAGTCGGAAGTTCCCGGCTTCCGGAAGCTGGGATCACCCGGTTCTGGGCGCGGCCCTCGATGCCGTGGATTATCAGGCCGGTGACTATCTGGTGGTCGAGATCGGACTGCGGAACTTCACGGTCGGAACGACGACTGGTGGTAGCACCCGCTACAACGACAAGGCCGCCGCGGACCTTCCTCACGACCAGTTCACTACCATCAACCTGCGGTCCTGGATCGAGTTCAGCCCGCCCGGCCTGACCGACGAGCAGCTGCTCGGTCATTGCGCCAGCGGTCACACCACATGTCCGTGGCGGACGGAGTCGGATCCAGTCAACACCGCCACCGGCAACTACGTCAGCAACGCCCGGGACATCGGCCTGCCTGGTGGTGGCCTGCCGTTCGAGCTCGTTCGAACCTACAACTCGCTCGCGTACCAGGCGCCCGCTGGCCCATTGCCGTCTCCCAACCTGGTGCGCTTCCCGCATGGCGGAACCGCGAGCTACACCGCGAGCCGCCAATACGACGCTGCCTACACCCCTCCAGAGGCGGCCGATGGGATCACCGGTAACACCAGCGCCACCTACGCGACGTGGGCCGTCAGCGGCTGGGTGCCGGGCGACTGGTGGCAGGTAACGTGGTCCGAGCCGCAATCACTCGATCGAATCGTCCTGTGCGATCGCCGCACCGGTAGCTGGTACTTCGGCTCGAGCGGACGCATCACGTTCAGCGATGGTTCGACGGTCAACTGGTCGGGATTGCCCAACGACTGCGGTTCTACGGGCCAGAATCCGCTGACCATTGAGTTCGCGCGCAAGACGGGCATCACCTCGTTCCGAGTGATCGGCGATGCCGGTGGCTTCGGCAATGCCGGTCTTGCCGAGGTCGAGGCCTACGACGACGTCGGTGCATTTGAGGCCGACGTGCGCAACCAGCCGTCGGCCTTCGGCGCGGGCTGGACCCATAACTATGCCGTCCGGCTGGAGATTGACGCTTCCGGGCGGGTGACCTTCCACGCCGAGGACGGCAGCCAGCTGCTCTTC